>NZ_JCACKO010000005.1:0-85211 GCF_059505445.1 Brasilonema angustatum
TCGCCTGTAAAAACTCTCCCACTTTATTATCTCTGACTTTTGCAAGAGGTCTAATAAGTATACTATTAAGCTAGAACAGGAGCGCTTTACCATAGGACGAAGCAATGGCAAGGATATAGTGCTTCCTAACCCAGATAAAACAATCTCACGGGATCATTAGCCTATCCCTTATAAATAGATTTACCCCCTCATGTGGTATGAGCGATCGCAAGCGTAAAGCTGCTGGCTTCTAATCAATCAAATTTGGGATAGGCATTATGGATCGAGAGCATCCTAGCTTCAATAACAATGGTAAGTCAAGTGACCCGACAAACAAAATTGCAGAAGAGGAAATACAACACAGATTAGAGAGACAAGCGCAAGACCGGGAGAAGATAATGAATTGCTGGCAGCCAGGTCATCAGTTGAAAAATGGTCGATTTATTATAAAGCAAATTTTAGGACAAGGGGGCTTTGGTGTTGCTTACCTTGCTAGTGATCAAAAACTCAAACGAGACGTTGTTATTAAAACTCTCAACGAAAGAATACAATGTGAACCAAATTTTGAGAAATTGAAAGAAGATTTCAAAAAAGAGGCGGAACGGTTAAGCCAATGTCGTCATTCTAACATAGTAGTAATTTACGATTGGTTTGATGAGGATCAGCTGCCGTGCATAGTCATGGATTATATTGCTGGTGAAACTCTTGCTCGACGACTAGAGCGAGGCGTTTTGAAAGAAGAGGAAGCTTTACATTACATCCATCAAATCGGTGAAGCTCTAAAGGTCGTTCATACAAATAATTTGGTACACAGAGATGTAAAACCTGGTAATGTTATGATTCGAGAAGGTACACAGGAAGCTGTATTGATTGATTTTGGAATTGCCCGTGAATTTCATCATAATAAGCTAATACTTCAAATTCTTGAAAGGACGTAGAACTGAGCAACTTATTTATTTGGTTATTATTTCTGTAATTCCTACGTTAATCTTTTTTATTTTTGTTCCTGCATTGCGAACATGGACAATACAAAGCGGTGGAATAGTTTGTTTGTTATTAACTGTTTTAGCTATTTTACTTGGATTCTATCTCATGAAAATATACCCAAGAATTTATCAGCTAATTTGTCGTTCCTAATGATATAAAACTCCTATTTTATTTTTGAATAAGCGCTAAATCACAAGTCCTGTCTGGCAAACAATAAAGTATCTGTATACTTAAAAAAATTAAGTATAATTCCTAGAGTATTCAGATGAAACTTGTAGTTGATGTTATTACTAAAAAAAAGATAAGTGTTTATGAAAAAAAATCCTTACATAATCATATTCTTGGTGACTCCCTTCGTTTTGTGGGTCGCAAATATACTATCACCAGGAGCAACTGTCAGTAATCAATTTCAAAGGTTTATAGATGTGCCGAATATTCCCCAAGGAGAATTCAAATATGGTGGTAGCACAACCTGGGCACAGATTCGGAAAGAAGTTGATCCAGAAATTAAATCTGCGCTATCAAATAATTTCAGGTTAACCTATATTGATCCGCCCCCAAAAGAAACACCTGGCTCTTATACAGGAATTAGAATGCTGTTGGAGAATCAGCTTGATTTTGCTGTTTCTTCTCATCCACTTACAGAGAATGAAAAAAAGCAAGGTTTGATGGAAAAGGAGGTGGCTATTGATAGCATTGCAATTGCAGTTAATCCAAAGTTGGTACTGCAAAAACAAGGTTTGACAATAGATGAATTAAAAAGCATATATACAGCTAAAATTACTAACTGGAAACAACTTGATGGTCCAGACGAGATAATTAAACCCTACACTCGCGATCCGAAAGATGGAGGTACGGTAGATTTCTTTTTGAAAGAAGTCTTAAAGATTGAGGTTGGGCAATTGCAAGCTGACTTTGTTGAGGATACAACTAGGGGTATACGCGAAGTAGTGAGTCACTTAGGCGGTGTATATTATGCCTCATCACCAGAAATTGTAGGACAATGTGAAATTAAGCCCTTGCCTTTAGGACTGACAGCAGAAAAATTTATTCCTCCGTACATACCGCCTTATCTTCCGCCTAAGCAATGCCATCGTTTTCAAAGCAAGGTTAAGGTTAATACCCAGGAACTTCGCAGTGGGAGCTACCCTATTAAGCGTAAGTTGTATGTCATTATCAAGCAGGACGAGCCGACAAAGCAACAAGTCGGGGAAGCTTATGCAAATTTGCTACTGACTGCCGAGGGTCAACAACTGCTGGAAAAAGCTGGATATGCTAGTCTATATGATACTCAAGCTAATTGAGTACTGTAAGTTCAGCATCAATCACAACCTGTTCTACAGACAAAGCAAAGTGCTATTCGCCCTCTTGCTTAAGATTGACTATCATGTAAAGCAGGCACAATGCCTCCTTTGCAACACAGTCACTTATGTCACAAAATCCCAATTTAGAACAAGCGCTAAAATATTACTTTGGCTACGATAGCTTTCGCCTCGAACAGCGACAAATCATTGAGCAAGCGCTACAAAATCGGGATTTAATGATTGTCATGCCGACTGGTGGTGGAAAGTCGCTGTGTTTTCAACTACCAGCATTGTTAAAAAAAGGTTTAACCGTGGTGGTGTCGCCGCTGATCGCCTTGATGCAAGACCAAGTGGAAGCACTGCGAGATAATGGAATTGCCGCAACATTTCTTAATAGCAGTCTTAACGCTCATAAAGTGCGATCGCGCGAAGAATACATCCTCACTGGTAAAGTAAAACTCCTCTACGTCGCCCCAGAACGCCTGCTGAGTGAAAGATTTCTCCCCTTTCTTGATTTAGTACATCACCAAGTTGGCATTTCAGCCTTTGCGATTGACGAAGCACACTGCGTTTCTGAGTGGGGACACGACTTTCGTCCAGAATATCGCCAATTGAAATCAGTACGAAAACGCTACCCAGATATTCCCGTCCTTGCGTTGACTGCGACAGCAACTGAGCGTGTCCGTGCTGATATTATCCAACAACTTGGGTTAAAGCAACCAAGTATCCATCTCGCTAGCTTCAACCGCACAAACCTTTACTACGAAGTCCGTTCTAAAACGAAGTATGCCTACGCCCAATTATTGGAACTCATTCGGGAAACAGAAGGTTCAGCAATTGTCTATTGCTTGACACGCAAAAAAGTTGATGAACTGACTTTGAAGCTGCAACACGATAAGATTTCAGTCTTGCCTTATCATGCTGGATTAACTGATGAAGAACGCACCAAAAATCAAACTCGATTTATTCGAGATGATGTGCGTGTTATGGTGGCAACAATTGCCTTTGGCATGGGAATTAACAAACCAGATGTCCGGCTAGTCATTCACTTTGATATCTCCCGTAATTTGGAAAGTTACTATCAGGAATCAGGTAGAGCTGGCAGAGATGGAGAACTATCTCGCTGTACACTCTTCTACAGTTACGGTGATGTCAAAACTATTGAATTTCTGATTAACCAAAAACCAGACCCTCAAGAACAGTTGATTTCCAAACATCAACTGCGGCAGATGATAGACTACACGGAAGGAACAGATTGCCGACGGACAATTCAGTTAGGTTATTTTGGGGAACGTTTTGCAGGTTCTTGTGGGAACTGTGACAACTGTCGTTATCCCAAACCAGTAGAAGATTGGACAATTGAAGCCATGAAGTTTTTATCTTGTGTGGCTCGATGTAAAGAAAGATTTGGCATGGGTCATATTATAGATGTTTTGCGAGGAGCAAAAACCCAGAAAATCACTCAATACGATCACGACAAACTTTCCACCTACAGTATTGGTAAAGATAAAACTACAGATGAGTGGCGAATGCTGGGGCGTTCTCTGTTGCATCAAGGGTTACTAGAACAAACTGCTGACGGTTATGCTGTGTTGAAACTCAACGCTTTAAGTTGGGAAGTGATGCGGCGACAGCGAACAGTTTCTATTGCAGTTCCTGTAGTACAAAAGATAACTTGGGACGAAGGAAATGAAAAAGCAACAGAGGTGGAAATACTGTTGCAAAGGTTGCGTGCTTTACGCAAACAAATTGCTGATGCGCAGTCCGTTCCACCTTACGTCATCTTTGCTGATTCTACTCTAAAATTAATGGCGCAGGTGCAACCCCAAACCTTAAAAGAATTCAATAAACTTTCTGGCGTAGGTAGCCAGAAAGTTTCCAATTATGGTGAAAAATTTATTGCGGAAATTCGCACCTACCGCCAAGAGCAAGGTTTGCCAGAGCAACAAGATAATTCTACTCCTTTTTTAGGCTTACCTTCCGAAACTGAATTATTGACTTTACAGTTACACCAACAAGGTCTTAGTGTGACAGAAATTGCTGTAAAACGTAATCTTCGCCCGACAACAATTATTCGTCATCTTTCCGATTTAATAGAGAAGAATCAGTCAGTAGATTTTAATTTGTTAGTTCCTATAGAAAAGCAGCAAAAAATTTTGCAAGTCTTAGAAATTCTTGGTGATATTTCCCTAACACCCATTAAAGAATATCTAGGTGATAACTATAGTTTTGATGAAATTCGCTTGGTAAGAGGAAAATGGCGACGGGAAAGTCAAAAATAATATGCGTGTTATTTTTTTAGTATATCAGTATAAACCCGTAGACTTAATTCTTGTCTTTATAATAATCTTTACGTTTTTTTTGCCCAAGCATTTATAAAAGCTGGGTACAATTGCGTATAATCAAGTAAGTAACAGGATATGTTCAACCAAATATTTACGGGTTTTGCTGATTATGAAAGTGTCAACGAGAGTTATCTTAGGCAAAGGCAACTCAGAGGAAATACGGGTTTTTGGCTGTTATGGAGCTATGGAGTCGGCGTTGTCATATCAGGTAATTTCACTGGGTGGAACTCTGGTTTGATAGCAGGCGGCTTTTGGGGGATGGCAATTGCTACCCTGCTAATGGCAATCATGTATATATGCCTAACCTACAGTCTGTCTGAAATGTCAGCGATGCTCCCGTATACGGGAGGGCTTTACTCCTTTACGCGCACTGCCTTTGGTCCGTTTTGGGGCTATATATGCGGTGTAGCCATGATTATTGAGAACGTACTTGCTCCAGTTGTAGCTGTGATTGCTGTCACCAGTTACTTAAAACCGTTAATTCCTGGTGTACCGACCTATCTTGTGTGGGTGGTGATCTACGCTATTTTCACAGCGATTAATATCTGGGGGATGGAACAGACTTTCAATCTGGGTTATGTGATCACGCTCATTGCGCTGATAATCTTAACAGTATTCTATGTATTAATACTGGCATTGGGCATTTTCAAAATGAACCTTCTTTTCAATGTTCCTGCTAATACAGGGCAATTGGCAACGTGGTTGCCCAAAGGTGTGTCAGGGATTTTCGCCGCGATTCCTTATGCTATCTGGTTTTACCTGGCAATTGAGCAACTTCCACTAGCTGCTGAGGAAAGCCGTCACGCCTCTGAGCAGATTCCTCGTTCTCTGATAGCAGCCATGTTCACTCTGGTTGTCCTTTCAGTATTTACCTTGGTATTAAATTCTGGCGTAGGCAATGGTGCTGTTGCTGTTGGTCAATCAAGCGCTCCATTGGGATATGGGTTAGAAGCTTACTTTGGTAAAGGTCCGGTTACTACCTTTTCCACAGCAGTCTTAATGTCTTGTGGCTTGCTCGCTAGCTTCCATTTTACGATCTACGCCTATGGACGAACATTCTTCTCTCTTGCCCGTGCTGGATACATCCCGCGCTGGCTAGCGGTTACTGGCAAAAGTTATACCCCTTACAGGTCATTACTTTTGGGTACGGTAGTTGGATTGATTTGTGCAGTTACTATTGATGTTTTAGGGGGTTCAGTCAAAGATGTCATGTTAAATATGGCAGTTTTTGGGGCATTAATCATCTATATTTTGGTGCTATTGAGCTATATCAAGCTCAAGAGTACTCATTCCAATTTACGAAGACCGTATCAAAGTCCACTAGGGATTTGGGGTGCGGCTGTTGGTGCTTTACTGGCAATCGTTGCCTTGCTTGCTTGTTTGTGTGTACCCGCATACCAGCCTGGTGCTTGGGGTGTTGCTACCTTCATAGTCATAGCAATTCTGTACTTCTTGTTTTACAGCAGAAATCACTTAGTTGCTCAGGCTCCCGAAGAAAAGGCAGCACTCACAATAATCAAACAGCAAGTTTAATAGTTATCAGTGAGCCAGCGCTCTTTGGAGGGTCTCCCGCTCTCACAGCGACTGCGTATGCGCAAAGCGCACGCCCAGAGATCTAAAGCGCAGCGGAACCGGAGGTTCTCCCCGATAGCCGTAAGGCGTGGCCGTTCCCACTAGGGTTATAACTTTGAGTTATCAGCCATAGCAGTCCTAAATAATTCATAAGAATATCTTTTTGTGTCTTCCCTACATTTCCTTTGTGGTAGCCTGCGGTAAGCCCGGCTCGTCACAAAGCGACACCCTACATTTGACGCATCTACATTTAACGCATCTACCATTTAAAAAAAACTTACAACTCAAATTGGATTGCGATATTAGTTTTCTCGGTTGGATAACGGTTGGAATATCAGTTGATAGTGCTTGATGAATTACGTAATGACTTCTTGGTAATAGATTTAAAATTCAAAAACCATTAATTATTTTGAATTATGAATTTTGAATGGAAGCGATTTGCGTGAGTCATAACCTGTTTAATCTTTGCCCAACACTCCTAGCGTGTTAGGGCAAGATTTTCATATCTTTGTACAGCCAATATTTGATATGAGTCACACAAAATAAAGGAGGATTTATCATGACTAGTTTAGTTAGCAATCTAGTACAGCAACCTTTAGACTTGTCAGTTCTGACCACACCAGAATCGCATTTGTTGCTTAAAGAGTGGAATCAAACTCAAGCAGATTTCCCAAAGAATTTATGTATTCATCAGTGGATTGAATTACAAGTAAAGGTGACTCCTGATAAAGTCGCAGTCATTTTTGAAGACGAACAGCTGACTTACAGGGAACTGAACCGCCGCGCAAATCAGCTAGCTGATTATTTGCGGAGTTTGAATGTAGAACCGGAAGTTTTGGTGGGAATTTGCTTAGAGCGAGCCTCCTACGGAGGAGCTACGCTAACGCTAAATCTTTTGATTGGGCTTTTAGGTATTCTCAAAGCTGGTGGAGCGTATGTGCCATTAGATCCTGCATATCCCCAAGAGCGCTTGGAATGGATTTTAGAAGATTCACAGATCAAGGTGCTATTAACCCAACAGAATCTACTTGAGCGGCTGCCAAAACATCAAGCGCAAGTCGTTTGCATTGACACTGACGAAGAAATAATTGCGGTAGCAAGCGAGGAAAACCCTAAAACACAAGTCACTCCTGAAAATTTGGCTTACATACTGTATACTTCTGGCTCTACTGGTAAACCCAAAGGCGTGCAAATTGAGCATCGCTGTGTTGTCAATTTCTTAAATTCGATGCGTAAAGAGCCAGGACTGACACAGGAAGATGTACTCCTGGCGGTGACAACTATCTGCTTTGATATTGCTGGACTCGAACTTTACTTACCATTGATTGTAGGCGCTCGGATTGTATTAGCAAGCCGTGAAGTTGCGAGTTCTGGAGAACAACTAAGCAAGCTTCTCGCAAAATCTGGCGCTACAGTTATGCAGGCAACTCCAGCGACTTGGCGACTGCTTTTAGCAGCAGGGTGGCAGGGAAATAAACAGCTCAAAATTCTTTGTGGTGGCGAGGCATTAACTCCAGGACTGGCAAATCAGCTGCAAGAATTGGTTCACTCCCTGTGGAATATGTACGGACCGACGGAAACCACCATTTGGTCCGCTGTTTACAAGGTAGAGCCTGGGAACATCCAAGTACCAATCGGCAGACCTATTGACAACACGCAAGTTTATTTGGTGGAACCTCAGCTACACGGTAAGTTAGATCCATTAAAACCTGTGCCTATTGGTACTGCGGGAGAGTTATTGATTGGTGGTGCTGGTTTGGCTAGGGGATATCGCAACCGACCAGAATTAAACAGCGAAAAATTTATTCCCAATCCTTTTAGCGACAAGCCAGGAGAACGTCTTTATAGAACTGGAGACTTGGCTCGCTATTTGCCAGATGGCAAGATTTTGTTCATCGGACGGATTGATGATCAAGTAAAAATTCGCGGTTTCCGTATTGAGTTGGGAGATATTGAGGCAGCCCTTAGCCAGTACTCAGGCGTGAGGGAAGTTGTGGTTGTAGCAACAGAAGACAATCCACCAGACAAACGCCTGGTTGCTTATCTGGTGAGAGAACCTAGCACCCAGAGATTATGTCTGAGGAACTTGCGCTCTTTTCTACAAGAGAAGTTGCCCAAATACATGATTCCGTCTGTTTTTGTCTTGATAAACTCTTTGCCACTTACGCCCAATGGTAAAGTAGATAGGCGATCTCTATCGAGAAGCCGCTTCGCGTCTACGCTATCGAGAAGCGGCTACGCGTCTACGCTCCAACCACCCAATCAAGATACACCTGTTTTAAACGACGCATTCGTTGCACCCCGTACCAAAGTCGAGAGACAACTCGCTCAAATTTGGACTCAGGTTCTGAGCATTAACTCAATAGGAATACATGACAACTTCTTTGAGTTGGGAGGACATTCTTTACTACTAGTGCAGATGCTGGCTAGGGTGCGAGAAACTTTCCAACTGGAGTTACCTGTGTTGAGTCTGTTCCAAGCACCTACTATTGCTGGACTAGCTGAAGCTATAGAAGGGCGAGGGGATTCTACAGATTTATATGCTGAAGCCGTTTTAGATCAGGCAATTCGTCCTGTAACTGAACCCCAACGGCTTTTCTTAACTGGGGCAACAGGTTTCATCGGAGCTTTTTTATTGTGCGAATTACTGCGAGAGTTCCCTCAAGCCAAGATTTATTGTTTGGTTCGTGCGACTAGTGCTTATGTCGGCAAGCAGAAAATTCGCCAAAACCTAGAGCGCTATTTACTCTGGAATAACGAATTAAACTCCCGGATTATTCCAGTTGTTGGGGATTTATCACAACCACTTTTCGGGTTAAATGAACAACAGTTTGGCGAATTGACAAGGGAAATTGATGTTATTTATCACAATGGGGCGTTTGTTAATTTAATTTATCCTTATGCTGCACTACGAGCAGTTAATGTTCTGGGAACCCAAGAAATTCTTAGATTAGCAAGTCTTTTCAAAGTCAAACCTGTACATTTCATCTCTACCTTGGATGTTTTCCAATCACCCGCCTATCAGGAAATGAAGGTGATTTTGGAGTCAGACGAACTCGCTGATTGTGAAGGACTCTCTAATGGCTACGCCCAAAGTAAATGGGTGGCGGAGAAGTTGGTGATGACAGCAAAGGAACGCGGCATTCCTGTGTGTATCTACAGATTAGGCACGATTGTAGGGCATAGTCAAACAGGTGCTTCTCCAACCAATGATCTGATATCCAGAATGCTCAAAAGCTTTATCGATCTTAAGATTGCTCCTGATTTGGATTTAACCCTCAACTTGACTCCTGTAGATTATGTGAGTAGGGCGATCGCCTACTTGTCAAGACAAAAAGGGTCTGTTGGGAAAGTTTTTCATATAGGAAATCCTCAACCGTTGCCTATGCGCCAGCTAGTGAGGAGTATCAACGATCTCGGTTATTCTGTCCGCTTCATCAGCTATGAACAGTGGCAAACAAAGCTGTTAAATAGTAATATTTTTCAAGACACTGCTTTGAGTCCTGTTGTATCTCTATTTACTGAAAAAATGTCTCCCAAACAACAGACTTATTTAGAGACATCCGCACTTGTGTGCCAAACATTCGACTATCAAAACACCTTGAATGGACTGGCAGGTACTTCCATTGCCTGTCCACCAGTCAGTTTAAAATTGGTGAACTACCTACACCTGTCTGAGACAGACAAGGTGTAGGTAGTTCACTTACCTTAAAAAAGGGGTGCGTTAGCGAAAAGAGCCATTATCATATTTTACGTTGTCTAACACTAGGGTTTTTAAACTCCTCATGAGTGCGCAAATATGCCTTATCGCACTATTTAGAACATTTTTGATATTGGAACAATAAAACCCGCCACTGGGGACAGGTTGAAGTCATATTGGTAATGTAAAACAGTATTAGAGTCTAGCTGCTAGTTAAAATTACTTGCTTTTTTAACTGCTTCCTTTAATTCTTCAAAGGTAATACCACCGGCGGAATTATACTGTGCTAGTAACTCTTGAGGGCTACTCGCACCTGTTTCTGCCAAGATAACCGCACTTAAGCCAGGACTGGAAAAAAGCTCATTAAGGGAGACTTTGCCATCTTGATCGGTATCTAAACTATTAAAAAGAGATTTCAGCTCTTGCTCGGTTGCCATAAGTATTTATCGGAATTAATTTTTCAATTTAATATCTCAAAATCTTGACAAAGACGCAAGGACAATCAAGGTGTACGCTGTGATACAGGGTGAACAGTATGCCAATGAAAAACGAATTGGCTCGGTTGAGCCAAGATTCTTACGCACTCAGAAATACCAACACAGCGCCCGACGAGATGGGCGTTTTTCAAGCCCGGACATATTGCGATAATGTACCTTTGAGCATTACCTGTAGAGCATTTGAACTCCTAGCCATCATATTCGAGTGGAAATGCCTTAATCTCATCGGATTTTTGCGGAGGTGGAGGAGGAGGATTCCCGGCTCCTCCCCAGACGACATTACCGCCATTTATTTGTCGTAGTTCTTGGTTTGTTAATTCATAGGCTGTTGACGCGATCGGGCTATCGACTGGGTTTTTAGCCTGTCTCTTACTTTGTTTGTTGATCATGATTTAAGCTTTTGCAACTTCGCTGCCATCAGAAGCTTACATCATAAAGTGCCCAAAAAAAGCCCCTTTAGAATCGCCTTGGAGGGCTTTGTTTTTTGTGTCTGGGGTGATTGTACCTTTGGTAAAAAATCAATAAATAATACATAGGTACTAAAAAAAGAGATTTAGTTACCTTAAAAAAGGGGTGCGTTCGCGGAAATATCCATTATCAATAACAATATACTGAATATGAAAACTACTAAGTAACTATTTCTCTTTCTACACTCGTAGCGGCTTCCTACCCGCTGGGACTTTGCAAGGTTCAGAGGTGCCATCAAAAACTGCAGTAAACTTACCCGGTAGCAAAAGCAAAAGTATTTCATCTGTTATCTAGAGCGGTGCTTTTCGCAAAATAACAAACTAGAGTCAATCTTTTCCAAACTTGCACAACCACTGAGCGCCATAGCCACATCTAATTCATCTCGGAGAATATCAATGACATGAGCAACACCAGCTTCTCCTGCTACGGCTAATCCCCACAACACAGGACGTCCCACAAGCACTGCTTTTGCTCCCAGTGCTAGTGCTCTAAGGATATCAGTACCTCTACGGATACCACCATCTAATAATACTTCAGCGCGATCGCCCACAGCATCTACCACCTCAGCCAAAGCATCAATAGATGCGACGGCTCCATCTAATTGACGCCCACCGTGATTAGACACAACAACTGCCTTTGCTCCAGACTCGACAGCACGAACAGCATCATCTGCCCGTAAAATTCCTTTCACCACCAAGGGGAGCGGACATAAAGACTCAAACCATTCTAAATCTTGCCACGTAACTGCAGGGTCAAGTTGCTGAGCAAAATAAGTAAACAATCCAGATTCCCCTTGTTTTTGAGGAATGTTCAACCCTGATAAATTTGTGAGATTAGCCAATTGCATATCTGGTGGTAGAGCAAACTCATTGCGCTTGTCTCGTTCTCGCCGTCCCAAAACAGGAGCGTCTACAGTTATACAAAGTGCTTTATAACCCGCAGCATAAGCCCTTTCAACCAAGGCACGAGTTAGCCCTCTGTCTTTGTGGATGTAAAGCTGGAACCATTGGGGAGTTTGAAGATTTGTGTCGTGACACACTGCTGCTACTTCTTCTATGCTTTTGGTAGAAAGAGTACTCAACACCATGCCAACACCAGCAGATGCAGCGGCTGTTGCTGTTGCAACTTCTCCTTGTGGATTGGCAAGACATTGAAACGCCATCGGAGCAATCAACAAAGGTATTTGAAGCGGTTGAGCTAAAACCTCAGTTGCTAGGTTGCGCTGACTGACATCTACAAGCGATCGCGGACGAAGTTTAAATTTTTCAAAAGCAGCGCGGTTATCCCGCAGTGTTACCTCATCCCACGCACCACTAGCATAGTAGTCCAAAGCCATTTTAGACAGAGATTTGGTCGCTAGCTGTTCGTATTCAAATAAGTTAAGTGGTTTAAACGATTTTTGTTTTTCCATGACCGCTTCATTGTCACAACATAGATAATTATGTTTTATTGTGCCAACCACTCAGCATCCATCAGATGCCTGTTCTTGTTCAAGGTAAGCAAAGTAATCAATTAATTGGGAGCCGAAAAGAAAACCGTCATGAAAGCAGCAATCGTTCGGGAAATCGGGCAAACGCCCGTCTATGGGGATTTCGCAGAGCCAGTGCCGTCCTCAGGCGAGAACCGCATCACAGTCACGGCCGCCGCCATCAGCCATGTCGTCAAAAAAGGGGATGATATGATGTGCGATTACGACAATTGATAATTAAGGTTTTCTATGTCCAACTACTCTCAAACACCATCACCTGCACTATTTTTAAATACAGTCAACGCTTATCAGCGTACGGCGGCAATTAGAGCCGCAATTGAACTTCAAATTTTTACTACCATTAGTGAAGGAATTGAGTCCGTTCAATCACTGGCACAAAAATGCCAAACCTCCGAGCGAGGGATGCGGATTTTATGCGATTATTTAGTTATCATTGGCTTTTTAGCTAAGGAAGCCCAAGGCTACAGACTCACGCCTGATACAGCCATGTTCTTGGATCGACATAGCAAAGCTTACATAGGGGATGGAATTGAGTTTTTATTGTCTGGCTTCATAACTAATGGATTCAATGACCTTGCTGCCGCTGTTCGCCAGGGTGGAACCGTAGTATCCTCCGAAGGAACTTTATCGCCCGAAAATCTAGTATGGGTAAAATTTGCTAAAGCCATGTCACCGATGACGGCAACGCCAGCACGATTAATCGCTCAAATGGTGAATGGGGATTCTCAAGAGCGTATGAAAGTGCTGGATATTTCCGCAAGTCATGGTTTATTTGGTATCGCTTTTGCTCAGCACAATCCTAATGCTGAAATTTATGCGGTAGATTGGGCACCTGTTTTAGAAGTAGCTAAAGAAAACGCACAGGTGCAAGGTGTTAGTGATCGCTACCATATAATTCCTGGCAGTGCATTTGACGTAGATTACGGTAATGATTACGACCTAGTTTTACTCCCAAATTTCTTGCATCACTTTGATATGGAGACGTGTGAGAAGCTTTTAAGAAAAATTCATCGGAGCTTGAGTGTTGATGGAAGAACCATCGTGTTTGAATTTATTCCTAACCCTGACCGCATTACACCACCATCAGTTGCTGCTTTCGCTTTAACAATGTTAGCGACAACACCAAGTGGTGATGCCTATACTTTTGCAGAATACGAACGTATGTTTAACAATGCAGGTTTTTCCCATTGCCAACTTCATTCACTTCCACCTACTGAGCAGCAGGTAGTCATTGCCAGTAAAGCGCGATAGTACTTTTGGCGATTTGCAATGATTAGAGGCTAAAGTTAGAACACCGATTCAGTAATCAGACAGAAGCAGAGGCAACCTCAGTAGTGTTAGTCAAAAATTTTGCAAGGACATGAAGATTATGAACAACAGCGGTACGGCGATGGCATTTTTCCCTGATTATACTCTTTTCCCAAGATCCCAAATGGGTTCTATACGAAGCTCCAGTTTCAGTCGGGTTTGAAATCCCCATTTTAAACTGTCTTCAATTTTGAATTTTGAATGTTAGCGTAGCGTGCCGTAGGCAGCGAATTTTGAATCGTTAATGTGCGGACTTACTCAGCATCCATCAGATGCCTGTTCTTGTTCAAGTTGAGCAAAGTAATCAATCAAAAACTGGCGAAATAGTCGCGCTGCCGATGATAAGTAATGTTCTTCTCGCCATGCAACACCAATTGTTCGCTGACAAAGCGGATTTGTAATGCGCAACTTGACTGGGATTAGTTCGTCAATACAACGCCACGCAAGTGCTGGAATCAATCCAACGCCGAGTCCCTTTGCCACTAAACCACGGACGATCGTTAACTCGTCACCTTCAAAAGTGACTGTTGGTTCAAATCCTGCTTGGCGACAGAGTTGATCAATCTGTTCCCGTAAGCTATAACCTGATTTCAAACTAACAAAGTCTTCCTGCGCCACTTCGCTCAAGCAAACATCAGCAAGTCCCGCCAAATGATGTCCGGGGGGAACTGCCAGAAAGATTTCTTCTGTCATTAACGAGATCCATCCAATTCCCTCATGCTTAGGCAAAAAAGACGTGATACACAGGTCGATATCACTTCTTGTGAGTTGGTTTAGCATCGTCAGAGAGCCGTTCTGGAAGAGACGGAATTTGACGGCAGGATGCTTCCGTCGATAGACACTGATGAGTTCCGGGAGCAATTGCGCACCAATAGTATGCAAAACGGCCAACCCGATTTGTCCCTGTTCTGGTCCTGCCATGTCGTCGATCTCGCGCTGTCCCTTCTCCAACTCATCAAAGATTCGCTGCACCCGGTGCAGATAAGCACGGCCGAACTGATTGAGTTGGATATGTCGTCCTACACGGTTGAATAGGGGAACTCCAAGTTCTTTTTCTAGGCGTGCGATCGCTTTACTAAGAGCGGGTTGCGCGATAGAGAGTTCCTCGGCTGCCTTTCTCATATGTTCCAGTCGAGCGACGGCTTGAAAGTAGCGCAGCTGTTGCAGGTCCATTGTTATCTCTTCTTTCTATTAATAACCATCAAGCATCAGAATGATAACAAGTTGTGTCTTGAAATTATCAAAATTCCACAGTAGACTCAGGCGTAGAAAAACGCAGGAAAAGTTGCTTTGAATAATGACCACTGCTCAAATGGAAATCGGTTTGTTTCGCTTTTGAAGTTTTGTTGAAAAATGATTGAGTTTGGGATCGTTTTTTATTTAGATTTTTTCCTCTAAACTAAGGGCTTTAAGTGTGAGACTGAGTGATGAAATGTTATCAACTGTTTTTGGTGCAAGATGTCAGCCTCTTACGGGCGCGGCAATCGCTCCCGTTACATATGGAAGAAACACAATGTCTCAAAATTCTTGCTAGATAAGGGTTTGAAAATGTGTTTCTTAAGAGTTAACAGATATAAATCAGGTTTTTGGGTTTTGAAGTTTTGTTGATAAGTAGATGCGCTAAACATGGTTAACATACCAAATACAAAAGAAACTATTGAGCTTGAGGTCGTTGCTATCTTATGACTGATTTCCGTGTTGAAACCGATAGTCTCGGTAAAGTGCAGGTGCCTGCTGACAAGCTTTGGGGAGCACAAACCCAGCGATCGCTAGAACATTTCAGCATTGGGGATGATTTGATGCCCCGCGAAATGATTCTTTCCTATGCAGTACTCAAAAAAGCCGCCGCCCTGGTCAATCAGCGGGGTGGACACCTGGAAAACCAGCAAAAGGATTTAATTGTTCAGGTTTGCGACGAGATTCTTGGCGGACAGCATCACGAGGAGTTTCCCCTGCATGTCTGGATGACGGGGAGTGGCACACAGTTCAACATGAACGTGAACGAAGTGATTTCTAACCGCTGCTGCCAACTTGCTGGAACGTCGCTAGGAAGTAAAAAACCCGTCCATCCGAACGATCACGTCAATATGTCGCAGTCGTCGAATGACTCGTTCCCCTCAGCAATGTGTATCGCTGCTGCACAAGGGACGAAGCAGCGTTTACTGCCAGTGGTACAGCAGTTGCGAGATGCGATCGCCAAAAAAGCGCAGGAATGGCAGGACATTGTCAAAATCGGTCGTACCCACATGCAGGATGCTACACCACTCACGCTTGGTCAGGAGTTCTCTGGCTACGTGGGGATGTTGGACGATAACTTGGAGCGTCTAGAGCAGAGCTTACAGGGTGTTTATCGATTGGCGTTAGGCGGTACAGCTGTGGGCACAGGCATCAACACCACGCTTGGGTTTGACAAAGAAGTTGCTCAGGAGATCGCCAATTTGACTGGTCTACCGTTTGTCACGGCTGCGAACAAGTTTACAGTTCAAGGCTCCCACGATGCCCTGGTTCAGCTTAGCGGTACTCTCAAGACGCTTGCCACTTCGCTTTATAAGATTGCCAACGACATTCGACTGCTTAGTTGTGGACCACGCTGCGGGTTTGCTGAACTCCACATTCCAGAAAATGAGCCAGGTTCATCGATTATGCCGGGTAAGGTGAACCCAACTCAGTGTGAAGCGCTGGCGATGGTGGCAGTGCAAGTCATGGCAAACGATATGGCTGTAACCTTCGGTGGTGGCGGTGGTTATCTGGAGATGAACGTTTACAAGCCGCTGATTATTTTCAATATCCTGAAATCCATCCGGCTGTTACACGACAGTTGCCATAACTTCCGGGTTTTTCTGATTGAAGGAACCCAACCCAACCACAAGCAGATGGATAACTTCTTGCAGCGATCGCTCATGCTGGTAACGGCACTCAGTCCGGTTATCGGTTACGACAAGGCGTCGCAAGTCGCGCACTATGCCCTTAACCACGATCTAACTCTTCGAGAAGCAGCGCTGAAGTTGGAATTTGTTAGCGCTGAAGAATACGACCAAATTGTCGATCCGAAAAAGATGGTTCAACCCAGCGATACTAAGAGCTAAACAACGAATAATAACACTCAAGTTAAATAAAAATTTTATGTCAGACAAATCGTTCAACAATAAGCGCGGAATTGATATCCTCCATGATTCGACCATCAACAAGTCTACCGCCTTCACCGATGAGGAGCGGGAAAAACTTGGACTCGTGGGGTTGGTTCCTGATGTTACCGAGTCAGAAGATTTGCAATTGCGCCGGGTGATGCAGCAGCTTGGGCACAAGAGTAGCGACCTTGATCGCTACATTTACCTCGTCAACTTGCTCGATAATGACGAGACGCTGTTCTACCGAGTTCTGATGTCCGACCCAGTACGGTTCCTGCCGATTGTCTATGACCCCACCATCGCCGAAGCTTGCCTTAAGTTCGGTCATATTTTCCGCCGTCCTCGCGGTATGTATCTGTCAATTGCCCGCAAAGGGCGTGTGAAGGACATCCTCCGCAATTGGCCCGTTGAGGATGTGCGCGTCATCTGCGTCACAGATGGCGGTCGGATTCTGGGACTGGGTGACTTGGGCGCGAACGGCATCGGTATCCCAATCGGCAAACTCCAGCTTTACACGGCGGCGGCGGGTGTGCCTCCCCAAGGTCTTCTGCCCTTGTATCTCGACGCAGGAACGAACAACGAGTCGCTGCTCAACGATCCGCTTTACCTCGGACTGCGCAAGTCACGACCTGCGACCGAAGAGCTTTACGCTTTTGTGGACGAGTTTGTTGACGCAGTTCAAGACGTGTTCCCGCTGTGCTGCATTCATTTTGAGGACTGGACGGGTAGTGATGCTGTTAATTTACTCGCCCGATATCGCGATCAAGTCAGCTGCTACAACGATGATATCCAGGGGACTGCCGGAATCGCACTGTCGGGCATTATCAGCGCTTTAAAGGTTACAGGCGGCAAACTCAAAGACCAGCGCATTCTATTTTTAGGAGCAGGTTCCGCTGCCATTGGCATCGCCAACTTGATTGCTAGCGCCATCACTCAAGAAGGACTCTCGACTCAAGCAGCGCAGGGACAGATTTCCATGTTTGATGTCAACGGGTTGCTCGAACCAAGCCGCAAGGACTTGTTCGAGTTTCAACAGCCATACGCCCATCCTCATGAACCCACCAAAGATTTTGTAGAGGCGATCAAATCGCTCAAGCCGACTGTCATTATCGGGGTGAGCACGGTGGGCAAAGCCTTTACTCAGCAAGTAGTCGAGGTTATGTCCCAAATCAACGATCGTCCGATTATCTTCGCGCTTTCCAACCCGACAGATCATGCAGAGTGTTCGGCTGAGCAAGCTTACAATTGGTCGAAGGGCAAGGCGCTTTATGCAGCAGGTGTGCAGTTCCCACCAGTCCACTATGGTGGACAGATTTTTTTGCCAGGTCAAGCAAACAACTCGTACATCTTCCCGGCAGTTGGGATGGCAATTTACGCGACTCAAGCCAAGCGAGTCACTGATGAAATGTTTACCGAGGCAGCCCGAGCCGTCTCAGACCAGGTAACGCCCGACCAACTCAAGCAGGGACTCCTTTTCCCGCCACAATCAAGCATCCTCGAAACCGAGATCAAGACCGCTGCACGGGTGGCAAAGGTGGTTTTTGACACTAACCTGGCTCGTGTCGAGCGACCAGCTGACGTAGAAGCCTTCATCCGTAGCCACGTCTACAAGCCGGAGTATCGCTCGCTTACTTGATGCTGGGTTTATCACAATAACCAAACAGTGCGATCTGCAAAGGAGCGCAGAGCCCCATATCGCCCGTAAATATTACTAGAACATCGATTCACTAATCCCAAAAACCCGGTTTATTCTTATTGAGTCAACGAAATTTCGGTCTTCCCAGTAACAGAAACCGGGTTTTTTAGTCACAATTATCAATACTGAATCGCTGTTCTAGGGTTGGCAATATACGGGCGTTAAGCGTAGCTCTCCGTAGGAATCGCCTGCTACTATTTATGCTGCGATGATTCGTTTAATATTTAAGTAGGTTGCGTGATTAAAATTACTTTTCCAAAACTTTCCAGACATCCTCTAAGAAAAACTTGGCACATCAGATTTCGCATTGGTTGAGGACAAAGTAGCCTGTGATGCTTCTAAGCGTTTATTTTTAAAATTCAAAATCACAGATAGTAACTTGGGAAACGCAAGACAGACTACAACGTTTATCAAAGTTAGGAATAGACCATCCATCAAATTCATAGATAACTCCCTTCTTCATAAAGGTGTTCTTTATATTTTCTTATTGTTAAACAAAATTCGTTAAAATTACGCAAAGCCAAATTTGAATTGATTGTTATGTCTATAAGTAACTTTTAATATAAAAGTTTTTGATGATAACCATAGAGGGAATAATTATTTCAGAAATAGGAATCCTCCGCAGATTTTTGCGAAGCTTCGTACATATTTATTGCTTCTTAAGCGTTAAGCGTTAAGCGTCCTGACTTTGTTAGTTCACTGATTCAGTATTCACCAATTGTGATCAAAAACCCGGTTTTTTATCATTGAGATAACGAAATATCAGTCTTTCCACCAACATAAACCGGGTTTTTGGCATTAATGAATCGGTGTTCTAGGCTAACTCTGGAAAATTAGATGTGGTTTATGTTATCAGTTAACAGTTAAGATTTATAACAATTATAAAAATAATACACTTTTGATGTAGAGATTTACGCATAAGTTAACCGATAACTTTACCCTGTTAACCAGGAGAACACCTGTCACAAAAACTGGGACGGAATTTACAAAACGGTTCTTTTGTCAAGGTGTAACTTGTGCAATACGGAAAACTGGTAATTGAAATTACCTCTTTTTGCCTTGTTAAGGTACTCTGCAATAACTGATTCTGCCTAGTTAAAGTAGCCAGAATGACAGATATGAGTTTAGGAAATGCAAGACATGCAACAATATTTATTACCGTCAACAGCAAAATGTCTATCAAAGGCATAGGTCGTCACTTTACTTTTACAAATGAGGTGCTTGTTGCTTTTATTCAAAAGCAATATTTCTGTAACAAGTTAAAAGCAAAATTTGGCCTTGCTTCTCTCTCAGATAAATTCACTATAACATAAAGTTTTGTTAATCAATAGATTCATCAAATTTTGAGCATTGCTATAGACAAAATAAAATGTGTCATTTTCAATTTACTATTTGAACCACAGATCGGAATATGCTGGAGATATAATAAACTTTCTATTTGGGAGATGTGTTATGTCGAAAACATACGATATTTCTTCTATAATATCTAACCTTTCTGAGCTAGAGCGCAGAAATTTACAGCGTTTGGCAGATTACTCGAACTTGAATTCACTGCCAGAAATATGGCCGTTGGTAGCAAAGCGATGTGGTGATACCGTCGCTCTTCGCGATCCTCATGCTAAACCAGAAGTTGTTATTACATATACGCAACTCTTTCAAAAAATTCAATATTTTGCTGCAGGATTGCAAGCATTGGGGGTGAAACCAACAGAACGTGTCTCCCTGATTTCGGATAATAGTCCGCGCTGGTTCATTGCAGATCAGGGCATTATGACTGCTGGAGCGGTTGATGCAGTTCGTAGCTCCCAAGCAGAACGAGAAGAACTTGTATTTATCTTGGGAAATAGTGGTAGTACAGCGCTGGTGGTGGAAGATTTAAAAACTTTCAACAAGCTTAAACAGCGTCTTGGTGATTTGCCAATTCAATTGGTCATCTTGCTGAGTGATGAAGCAGCACCAACAGATGAAACCCTGAAAATAGTAAACTTTACTCAATTGCTTGAAATTGGGACAAACCATAGCTTAACGCCAGTTAAGCAAAATCACGATACTTTGGCAACACTTATATATACTTCTGGTACTACAGGGAAACCCAAAGGGGTGATGCTTTCTCACGGTAATTTGATGCACCAACTGCTAATATGTGGGACGGTATTGCAACCAGAACCAGGAGAAGTTGTTCTCAGCATTCTCCCCAGCTGGCACAGCTATGAACGCACTTGTGAATATTTCTTACTGTCTCAAGGTTGCACCCAAATTTACACTAACCTGCGGTTTGTGAAGGGGGATTTGAAAGAATTTAAACCCAATTACATGGTAGGTGTACCACGTCTATGGGAATCAATTTATGAAGGAGTGCAAAAACAGTTCCGCGAGCAAAGCGCAAACAAGCAACGCCTGATTAACTACTTTATGGGCGTTAGCCAGAAGTATATCAAAGCGCGGCGAATCGCCCAAGGATTGAGTTTAGAGAATTTAAACCCCTCAATCATCGAGCGATTTGCAGCTAGTATACAAGCATCAGCTTTATTCCCTCTCCACGCTTTGGGAGAACGGCTTGTTTATGCCAAGGTACGGGAAGCAACGGGGGGAGAAATTAAGCAGATGATTAGCGGTGGCGGTGCACTTCCCAAGCACATAGATGACTTTTTTGAAACTATTGGTGTAGAGATTTTGCAGGGCTATGGCTTGACGGAAACTTCTCCCATCGTCCATGTGCGTCGTCCTTGGCATAATGTGCGCGGTTCATCTGGGGAAGCAGTACCAGGTACAGAAACGAAAATACTAGATCCGGAAACTCGCAAACTTTTGCCAGTTGGGGAGCGAGGTTTGGTGATGCTGCGAGGACCGCAAATTATGCAAGGCTATTACCAAAATCCTGAAGCAACAGCCAAAGCAATTGACAAGGAGGGTTGGTTTGATAGCGGTGATTTGGGTTGGGTGACACCACAAAATGACTTAGTTCTGACCGGACGAGCAAAGGATACGATTGTATTAACCAATGGGGAAAATATCGAGCCGCAGCCAATTGAAGATGCGTGTTTGCGATCGCCCTACATAGATCAGATAATGCTTGTTGGACAAGACCAACGCAGTCTCGGTGCATTGATAGTCCCCAATTTGTTAGCCCTAGAAAAATGGCTTCAAACTAAAAATCTGCATCTACGTCTGCCGGATGAAGCCGCCAAACAAATAAGTACTGAAGATCCCGCAGGTAAGACGGAAGTCACCTTGGAGAGTAAAATAATTCAGGATTTATTTCGGCAAGAATTGATTCGGGAAGTGCAAAACCGTCCAGGCTATCGACCGGATGACCGCATTGGTCCGTTCAAGCTCATTCTAGAGCCGTTTTCACCAGAAAATGGCATGATGACACAAACACTGAAAATTAGGCGACAGGTCGTGATGGAGCGCTATCACGATATTATTAACCCAATGTTTGCCTGATTATATCCCACCTGCAAATTATAGAGTGAACGTGAAACATTTATGGATGCCTCGAAATCTCAACTGCTGCTAAAACGCGTTGTTAACGTCAAAGCGATCGTAACTCCCCTTTGGAAAGAGGAAGTGCAGCAGCAACTGCAAACGCAAATTAATCAAATTGACCAGCAACTGCAACAAATCGACATGGAAGGACAGCGGGCGATTTCAGCAGTTCAAAAGCAGAGTCTGCAACCACCTGGTCCCCAAACCCTGCAACAAATTGAGAATATTCAAGGTCAAGTTAATCAAAAGAAAAGTGAACTCTTGGAGCAAAAAAATCAAAGTCTGCAAAATCTCCAGCAAGTCCAGTTTTTAGAGTTGGATCAAGAAGTTAACCAATTTCAAATGGAAAGCTTTTTTCATGTGGAACCAGGTGATAACTTGATTGGCAAATTGCAGGTAGAAGTTGTACTACGTGATGGTGTTGTAGAAGAAGTTCGCGGTGATATTTAAATTTGTCCTTTGTTCTTGGTTGTTATAGAGTGACTAAGACTAAGAACAAATAACTATTGACAGGTTTGGGTTGACTGTGGTTTGTGAGGGCTGCTTCCAGGTATACATTGTACCTGGGAGCCAGCCCAAATAATTTGCCACACACGAGGGGAACTCACAAAAAGCGATCGCCCAAAGGTTGTCAGTTCAACTCGATATTTCAGTGCTTTGAGAAAATTCTTTGCTGGCTCTATTTGCGTAATTGTTACTAACGCTTGATTGGGGTAGGGATAAAAGACCTCAACCTTGCGAGTTTCTAAGGTTGAATCCATGTTATCAAAGGCATTGAGCGCAAGATCTGCTGGATCACTACCTTGAAGAGGAGAGTTAATACTTTCCAGAGGCACAGTGTGATAATTTGCCCGCTCCGAGTTGACAATTTCTTGTGCTATGTTGACATCTGAAAACTGAGGTATTTGCCTATTGTTCATACTAGAAACCGCTTCAGATGGCTGGCGCTGAATGATGTAAACACCAGTAGCAGCGGTGGCAAAGATACTGAATATCACAATCAAAAACAACTTCAACTTTGCCGACATAAAATTTAACAGCCAATTAAAATCAGGTTAAATATTAATTTTGAATCTTAGATTAAGGTATGGTTCTTCTTCTTACTTATGAGTGGAATTTAGATTTTGACAGTCGTGATGAGAAATACAAATAAATAGACCTTGTGGTCTTAATATAGTTCCTCACCACTATTGAGCAACTAGAGGTATCAAAATGTAAGGGTATCAAAAAAATAAGAATGTTATTTATTACCTGGTCAAATTTTAATAATGACTGTCCTACACCCAAGATCTATGTTTCCCAAAACTGCGCCCCTAGGGTAGCGAGGTCAAGATACAATTCGATCTGACACAAACTGTAAAAGTCCATTAATTATCGATTCACCAAACCACTTATATGAGCATTTACGAAGTATTTATGCCGGCGCTAAGTTCCACCATGACCGAAGGTAAAATCGTCTCGTGGGTAAAATCTCCTGGAGATAAAGTGGAAAAAGGCGAAACAGTGGTGGTTGTCGAGTCAGATAAGGCAGATATGGATGTGGAATCCTTTTATGAAGGATATCTTGCTCACATCATCGTGCAAGCTGGTGAAACAGCCTCCGTTGGAAGTGCGATCGCTTTGTTGACGGAAACCGAAGCTGAAATCGAAACTGCATCTCAAGCTAATTCTGGGAGTACTGCGGCTATTGATGAAGCAACTGCAGCTATTAAGAGCCCAAAAATAGCAGAAACAACCACAGTCGCAACACCCCCTGCTTCTCAAAACGGAACTACCAGCCATACAAATGGTCGGCTAGTAGTTTCACCCCGTGCCCGTAAATTAGCTAAGGAACTGAAAGTTGATTTAAGTGGCATCTCTGGTAGTGGCCCCCACGGTCGTATTGTCGCCCAGGATGTAGAAGCAGCAGCAGGAAAGTCTAGCAAACAAGCCGCCACAGTGACTCCTGTCCCACCTCCACAACCAACGCCAACCATAACCCCTGTTCCACCTACACCCACTAAAGTTGCTCCTGCACCAGCACCTGCGCCGGCGATCGCTGCACTACCAGGTCAAGTAGTACCTTTTACTACTCTGCAAAATGCTGTAGCACGCAACATGGTAGCCAGTTTATCCGTACCAGTTATCCATATAGGTTACACAATTACCACTGATGCGCTTGACAACCTTTATAAACAAATTAAGTCTAAAGGCGTGACTATGACAACCCTTCTGGCAAAAGCTGTAGCGGTGACATTGCAAAAACACCCACTCCTTAATGCTAAATATTCTGAACAAGGAATTGTGTACCACTCTAGTATAAATGTTGCCGTAGCGGTGGCAATGGATGACGGGGGATTGATTACACCAGTATTACAGAATGCAGATATGGCGGATATATACTCTCTATCCCGCGATTGGAAGTCTTTGGTAGATCGCGCGAGAGCGAAAAAGCTCCAACCAGAGGAGTATAACAGCGGTACCTTTACAATATCGAACCTAGGAATGTTCGGTGTAGATAGATTTGATGCAATCCTACCACCCGGACAAGGTTCTATTTTGGCAATTGGCGCATCTCGTCCGCAAATCGTAGCAACACCTGAAGGTTTATTTGGCGTCAAGCAACAGATGCAGGTGAATATAACCTGTGATCACCGCATTATCTATGGTGCTGATGCTGCGGCGTTCTTGAAAGATTTGGCGAAGTTGATTTCGACAAATCCTGAATCTTTGATGTTGTAGTTCGGATGAAAATCAAACCGCCTTGGCTCACAATTGAATCAAGGCGGTTTACAGTAGGTAAAAAATTTGAAGATCGTTTTTGTTTTGATCTCGTTTTCAGGCACAGCCTGAAAACGATTTCACTGTCTGCAAGCCGAGTAGTAAACCGTAATCCAGCACTAGGGTTAATAGGGTAATTACAAGAAATAACAGCAGCACTGGGGCTAATTCTAAAGTTTGACTCAGTGTATGGACACGACCAAGCAATATCAACTGTATTGGACAATAAAGTATCCTAAGTCTTTGTAGCAAGGTATATCAAAGCTTGTGAAATACTTGGAATTGAATGAATAACTCCATAAAACCCAGCCGCCTGTCATTTAACTTATCAAAAAATCGCCTAAACAAAGCCCTCACTGCTGCCAATATTTCTATGGTGATACAGAACCTAACCGAGACATTACGATTATGGCGAGGGTAGTAACTCCAAATTGCGCCCACCGTTTAAAGCGGTACCCAATCAGTCGTCACAACTCTTACACCTACAATTACCAACGCTAGCACAAGCACCTGCAAGGTCATCAACTTTCCACTTGCATCAACGGCGACTCCTGCGTATTTTGCCGCCAGAAAAGACTTACAGGTAGACGCTAACTTCATCCTGGCTCCTAGATCTGTTAAACATCTTAATGAGAAAGCAGTCTATGGGTATATGAGTCAAGCAATGATATGGACGCCACAGATAGAAAACGAGTCGGTAAAACGAAACTCGCCAGTGTCTTCCTCACAACAGCTTTCTGTAGACGCCCTAATGATCGCTTTTGTAAAAATGGGGAATTTTTCAAAACCAGGACATTCATTTTATATCAATCGCGTTTATCAACGTGGATTGCTAGCGATGGCAAGCTTATTTATAAAGTGGGAACAATCACAAATACAAGCGGTTGTTGGTCTATTTCTTTTAACTCAACTTCCAAGGTATAAGTCTGGTTTGGTTGGGTGTTGTGTAATTCTACACTTAGACATCCCGGACTCGATGACTCAGCTGTTGCTTGGGCAGCATCTCCTTGAAGCTTCACAATCGCTTTAGAGGGCAATTCAGTTTCAACTCTTAGCTTCGTCACTTGAGCTTGAGTTTGGTATTCTACCTTTAGGGTCAAAACACCTGCACTTGTAAGCCATTGCCTTTCTACTACTGGGTTGGTAGCTGAAACTGGCAGAGTTAGATTTTCTATTAGCTGTTTTGCAGCCAGCAACGAAAGCGCCATCTGTTGCTGTGGCTGTAAGTCTGAGTAATCACTCTCTAAATTCGGCATACTTTCTAGAGCATCCACAGAACGAGAGGGAGTTCTTAGCACTATTCCTGCTAAGTCATTCAATGTTTGATATTCTTCAGGAAAGAGGCTCTCCACAGCCGCAACGAGTTTTGCCCCTAACGGTATAGAAGAGGCAATCATCGCCTGACACTTCTCCAGCAATTGCTGGAAAATTCTTTCCGGCAGTTGAATCGGCAGATTCAGCTTAGATTGCTGTACTGCCCAGCCCCAAACCGGAACCAACTCAAGCGCTGGCTTGTCTAGACATTCGGGATACTCTATAAGCTGAGCTTCCCAAGGGAATAATGGTGGATGATTTTGAATTTGAGTTTGTAACCGACGTTTAAGGACGGCTTGGAAACGTTCTTGCACAGTAGGAATTTCTCCCAGTTGAATAGTTCGGGGTAGACACCTTAACTCAAAAGCGCCACCGTTTAAGGCGGCGGCTGTTTCATTAATATGTTCTACCCCTTCATTTTCCTCACAATTGACCAATTTTGGATCGTTGGTTTGGGCATTTTTTGCCAACAACCAAGCGATTAATTGGTTTTGTAAGGATTCTGAGTCACTATTCATGGGTAGATGCACCTGATCCGGAAATTAGAGAGTTACGAATTTCCCAAGCTTGTTCAAGAATTTTAAACCACCGTTTTTGCATTTGTGCCATCGATAATCCTAAAGTTTTGGCAATTTTTTCATCCGGATGACCTTGTTGTTTCAACTCTAGTAAAGACTGTTGTTTCTCGTCCAGTTGAGCCGTATACACTTCCCATTGCTGAGGAGTTAAGCCCAAATTTGTCTGTAAATCTGCTTCTAGCCACTCGTGAACCAATTCCCAGCGATGCAATAAGGCAAACCGGATTAAATGGTATTTAAAGCGCTGCTGCAAATAATCCCGCTGGCGAGCAGTTAAGCCCAAGATCGACTCAATTTCCTGCGCTGATAAATCCTGGAGGCGCAAAGCAAAGTAATCAGCACAATCTGATTGTTGCCGCTCTTCCAAATAATTCATGAGTTCAGTAATCACGACAGAGCGTAACGTATCTTCTTGAGGTTCTGGCTCTGGTTGTGTCGCCATCGCACTTCGCAACTGCTGCACTGCTGGATCTTCCCAAGAGCCATCAGCTTCGTTGCCACTACCTTCTGCTGCTTGTTCTATGTCTACGCAGGTTTCCGGCGGTTGTTGTTGAGAAAATGTTTGTGCTCGGAGAATAATCAACTGTTGTTGACGCCCTGGTAAAGGAATCCTTCGCTTAGCATAGCGTTCTGTGAATGCCATGTATTCTGCTAATTCCAAAAGTGTTTGAGGACGGTAGGTAGTGCCTAGTTGATTCTCCCGTCGGAAGGCGTTTAATGCCTCTAGGTAAAAACTCTGCAAGAAATCTTCGATGACGACGAGCCGCCCTTGATAACTCAATTGTCTTTGGGGAGGATTGATGTAGCGATAAATAATCGCACTCAAAGTACTGTGTAACTCTACTCTGCCCCGATTGGAACCCAACTCGTAGTACCTCAAACACTGTTGTAAGCGATGTCGGGCAAGGGTCATTGCAGAATTTTCTACAGTCCCAGCAGCTTGGATGCGCTTGCTTTCACTGCAAATTCTATTAACTTCGGCAGCAATTCGTGTTGCCACATCGCGGCAATTTTGCTCCGAAGCTTTGGTTGATTGCTGAAGCTCCTTGAAAAGGAGTTGAAATATCGCCTCCACGCCGATAGAACTTACTCCCTGAATTGTTATGGTTGCGGCTGAATTCATAGTCTGGTGTTTAGAAAGACCCTAACATAGTTATGTACCACCTGTAAGACTGAGAGTATTGGGTTGAGGATTTTGCGTACAACTCAAACGTGCCGAAATCGTGTGTTATGGAATAAATCGGAATTTAATCTTGCCAAATTTTGTTTGATTGTTCGCTTTTGATAGATGTTATTGCCACTACCCATTCACCAGTTTACAGGTCATTATGGACTTAAAAGCACAAATTCAATTGCTAATTGACAATGCACCCCAAGATGGTGTTACTCCGCAACTTGTCACAGCAATCGCTCCTGTCCTCAGCGCGATCGCTCGGAAATTACGCCACTCCCAGTACTATATTCTTCAGAACATGGAACAAAGCTGGGTTTTGACTACCTACCGCGATCGCGCAAATCCACAGTTGGAAAAGCGCGTTATTTATGCTTTCCCTAGAATACAGGATGTCCCACTGGGATCATCTGCTGGGCTTGACCCTCAATTGATAGCTGCACCAATCCCTGTCACTCACATTTTGTTCCAACTGGTAGCAATGGAACCCGTAGATAGTATAGTTTTTTTTGAAACCCCTGGCATCACCACCAACTCAATCGAAGTTCGACGAGCCCAGGTGCAACACTTAATTCACCAACAGTTACAGCAAAACCGAGTAAAAAAACAAATTCCTCCAGATATTGCCTGACAACAGGAGTGCAGGGCGAGGAAGATAAGGAAAAAACACATAGAATTCTTCCTACTTAAGTTCCTCGTTTCCCCTAATAGAGCCTACTCAATACGTAATCAGCTATCTTCATCAGGGTTTGCCAAGATTCAGAGGATGGAAGATCCGCAAGATGCTCAACAGCTAGCTTCGCATGATGTTCAGCTAAGTCTCTTGAGCGCTGAATACCTTGACTGTCGTGTATCAAGGATATAGCTTGCTCTAAGTCCCCTTTCTGGGCAAACTCTCTGTCTATCAGGACTTCTAAATACGGCTTTTCTTCCAATGCGAATAAAACTGGCGCAGTTAAATTACCACTTTTCAAATCCGACCCTGCTGGCTTACCCAAGGTATCTGTCGAACTTGTGAAATCTAAAATGTCATCTACTATCTGGAATGCTAAACCAAGGTGACGTCCGTAGCTATACAAATGTTCGGCTGTTTCTTGGGAAACATTGCTAAGTAATCCAGCTGATTTTGAACTATTAGCAATTAATGACGCTGTTTTGTAGTAAGTTTTTTTGAGGTAAGTGTCAATCGATATATTTGTATCGAAGCGATTCAATCCCTGCTGAATCTCGCCACTGGCCAGATCCATAATTACCTCCGACAGCAGTTTCACTACCTCCAAATTGTCCAGATTGGCTAGATACCAGGAAGATTGAGCAAACAGAAAATCTCCTGCTAATATTGCTATTCTGTTGCCAAATAAACTGTGAACAGTGGGAACACCACGTCGCATCTCGGATTCATCTACCACATCGTCATGTACTAAGCTTGCTGTGTGAATCATTTCTGTAATCTCAGCTAAGCGTCGGTGACGAGGCGTAATGTCTTGTTCGAGCATGGTCGCCCGCGATATCAGCAGAACGATCGCCGGTCTTATGCGCTTTCCCCCAGCTCCAAAGAGATGTTCGGCTGCTGCACAAAGGATCGGGTGACCGTTTCCAACTAGCTGTTTCAAGTTGTCTGCTAGTATTTGCAGGTCGGCTTCCACTGGGGAAAAAAGGGAGGTGGCTGGGGTCATGGATGGGCAGACTCTGGCTTTAGTTACGAAAGTTTACATATCCTACACTTATTCTAAGATAACCCTGTCTTAGCGGAAAGTTTTCATGAGTCATTAATCATTAGTTTTCTGCATGCACTCGTGCGCCAGTTGTACAGACGCTTTTTCAACAAGCAGGTCATTTGACGGCAGCTTTGCTCCAGAACTTGATACACTACTTGCACTTAACGAGGAAACCCCAACGCCCTTACTTTGTATATCACTCACTTGTGGCACGGCTGTGGTTGGGTAAAAATAGCAAAAAATCTGCACAAGGGAGAGGAAAAATTGCCCAATGGATGATATTTTTTGTATATAAGTTAACATTTTTGTGATTTTTCGGTCAAGGTCGTGGACTTCTTAGCCGTTAACTTGTAATTAGGTGAGTCCAGCACAGGGCAGTCCTTGTTTCCCGACAGAGGCGACTGGTGAGGCAGTGCGCTCTCATGGCAACTGCGCTCTATGGCTGACGCCATAGGGCTCTGCTGTTGGGCACTGCAGTTTTTCAGTACGAGAGATGAAACGCCTGTAGCGTGCAACCCCTTCCCCCCCCTACACCCCAGGACTGTTTCATTCCCTCAAAGGCTCATCACGTCAAGGGTTAATGTTGGCAATAGCTCCTTACTTCCTGGAGAAAAATTGAATTTTCTGGGTTCAAATGTAGATTTTCTATCACTTGTGCCCCAAAAATCATCGCGCTACCTATTGACAAATGCTCGCTACTTATCGAATGAAACAGCCCTGCCCTACACCCCTAGTTCCGGTCAACGAAACTTTTATTTTTGTATAAAATTATAAAAAAACGTATGCAAATGCTAGTATATTCTTTGATTTATATGATGTTTTTCATACTTCGCTTGATCAGACAATACCCCTGATCCAGTTAAGAAAATTTCTGTATCTTAAGCAAAACTTTATCTTAGACCGGAGATTCTTGAAGTAAAGATGAAAACGAGCCAGGAAAAGTCCCACATCTTTTACTCATCACTTATTATACAAAATTTATCTTTTTGGAAAAATTATAAGCCAGATCTTGTATAACCTACAGTAGAAAATTTCAAATTTAGCAGAAAAAATAGCCAAAAACTTAGGGTCGTTGTGTTACGCTAACATAAAGGGATTTAAATTTTTCGAGATATTCACATTACCAGAGAAAAATGCAGTTAAGTGTTTTTACTTATTAAGTACTGTGATTTTGAATATAGTACTGTAGGCTACATTCAGTGAATATATCTCATTGATTATAGTCTCAGTACGTAAGCCTATACAGTTAGAGCCGTACGCTTCCCCATAAAGGGATAATGCTGTGCTTGCTTAGTATAGCAAAAGTGCATACCTTGGACAACAAAATAAAGTGTTTGCGCAAAAATGCAGACTAGGTAGACTGCTCAGGTTGTAGTTAAAAATTGCTTTTTAGGAATTTTTAACTACTATTGTCGGTATAGTTTGCAACATAAATTGAATAAAAATACATTTAGGAAAGAGAGATAGCTCTCTACCTATAGTTTTGCAGTGTCAAAAACAGCTATCAAAAGTAAGTTTGTGTAGTTGTGACTCTGCTAAATCTTATTGGATTTTATATTTCTTATACACAAGTGTTAGTAAAAAATGGTTTACGGGAAAATGCCTATGATAGTTTTTATATTAGCTTCTGGTTATTTGTTAGCAGTTTATCTACTATTAGCTCTAGCAAAGAGAACCGGAAAAAAAACTACTGCCACAAATGTTTCTTTAGGGATGCACTCCAAACGGGGCGCGCATAATGTCAAGTCCGGATAATTAGTAACGATAAACACAGAGTATACAAATATAACCAAGACCTAAATAAATCACCCATGTTGCCTGAGAATTGGGTGTAGGATTTAGAAGAATACCAACAAGCGTGTTTCTATTTCGTTGTGTCGTATTCGCAATAGGGTAGTGTCAACTAACCTTCATCACTCATTAATCATTTAGTCAAGGTTTTTTCCCTTGACTAAATGATTAATTAACGAGATATCATAGGCTAGAAAAAGTGACATTTGTCAACTGTACTGCCTCAGTAGCTGGAGTATAACCCAACCACTGTAAAGAGGACTGCGCAAATTGTTGTGGACAACCACTGACCGCAAAGCGAGTTGGCAAAGGTGGGTAGGTATTTCTCAAGCCCAAGATATCTAAATCCTGAGCACAAGCAGCAACGACATATTGTGCGGGATCAACTAGCTTGACGTGGGAGGGGAGGAGCGATCGCAAAACTGGTGCCAACAGAGGATAGTGAGTACAACCATACACTAATGTGTCGATTTCATGGTGCAATAGTGGTTCTAGATATGAGCGTACCACTTGTACTGTGTAGGGTTCATAAATGCGGTTTTGTTCAATTAGCGGTACAAACTCTGGGCAACTCACTTGCCAAACTTGTACATCGGGGTTTATCTCTAGGATAGCATGGCGATAGGCATTGCTTTTCGCTGTTGCAGCAGTGGCAATCACACCAATGCGCTTTCCACTGTTAACTGCTGCTCTTGCTCCGGGTAAGATCAGACCGAGAATTGGCACAGAGAATTCCTCACGTACCGCCTCCAGTGCTAGGGCTGAACTCGTGTTACAAGCCATAACTACCATTTTGACATGCTGTTGTTGCATCCAGGTGAGAATTTCACGCGCAAACTGTAAAATTTCTGTTTGCGAGCGAATCCCATATGGAAGTCGAGCTGTATCCCCAAAGTAAATAATCGATTCATTTGGGAGTTGACGGTAAAGTTGGTGTAGAACTGTTAAACCACCTACACCACTGTCAAAAATACCAATTGGGGCACGTTGCGGTGCTTCAGAAAAATCATAAAGATTACCTTCAAAGGTAAAAGATGGAAACACAGGCGGATATCGTTAATTTGATAGTTGTTAGTGGTTAGTTGTTAGCTACTAGTGATGAATCGTTAATGGTTAGTTGGTAGTTCTCAACGCTTGGTTGTTAGTGTGTTAATTGTTTCACTCACGACTACCCACTACCCACCCTAGTGGGAACGGCCACGCCTTAGAGCTATCGAGTATGCAAGCAAGTGCACGCCTTACGCTTATCGGGAAGCGTCTGGTAGAGGAGATACGCCACTTTGCTTATGCTGCGGAACCATGCACAACGGTTCCACAATGAACGTGGAAATCACCAAGACCTCGCTCGGCGACTACCCACCGCAAGTGGCTCACTATCTACTTACCTTTGCCGCAAGTACAGTAATATACCGTTAGCAATTGCTTCTGCCATTCGATTTTGGTATTCAGGGCTTCCCAGCCTAGGATTATCCTCCTGACCAGTCATGTAACCTGTTTCTACTAGAATCGAGGGTATAGAATTTTTTCTGAGAACATAGAATCTTGCTTTGCGTACTCCTCGATCTTTGATGGTGGGGATAGTTCGGAGAATATTACTGTGGACAACACGAGCCAGATCTAGCCCACTGTCAAAATAGTAAGTTTCCAATCCATTCACGTCTGGGCGACGATCAACAGAATTAGCGTGAACGCTGACAAATAAATCAGCATTTGCTTGAACTGCTATGTCCACCCGTCCCTGAAGGGTAACAAAGTAGTCAGTATCACGCGTGAGTGCAACCTGTATGCCATTTTGCTGTAAGATGCTCGCTATTCTTCTGCCAATAGGTAAAACAACATCTTTTTCCAACAGTCCACCCAAACCAGGAGCGCCAGAATCGTGACCGCCATGTCCTGGATCAATAACGATGACAACGCGTCCATTAGGCACGCGGGGACGCGGCATTGGCTGCGGTATCGTCTGCGGCATCGGCAGCGGATTGTTCGTCATTGATCCTGAGGATAATGGTTGTGGGTTTGATCGTGGTAAGGGAGGTAAACCAAAACGGGGAGTTAATGGAGAAAACGAGCGTTGTAATTCTAAAGACAAAAGCTGACTACTTAGTTGATTGAGTTGTCCAATTCGCACTCCTCCTGCTGGTTGGATGTAGACGGCAACACTACGGGGGTCTTGTTGTTGCAGGCGTACGCGCAGAACTGGACTACTGGCGTCAAATCTTGGTCCTCTAACGCTACCTGCCAACTTAGCATTGGGAATGATGATCCGATATAGACCAGAAGCTCTATCCCAACCACTGTTAGTAGATGAGAGAGGTTGGTCGCCTCTAATAAGGAGTTGCCCACCACTAGCAGTCAGTTCTACAGACTCAATTGTAGATAGTGAGTCACTTGCTGGCGGGGTTTGGTTGGAGCTTCTCTGGGTGACATTCCCAGCTATGTCTGAATTAGGAAGATTACTACTATTACCCGTAATCTCTCTGGACAATTTGCTTGCATCACCATTAGGCAGAAGTACCAAACCGCCGAAGCTACTCATGCTTGCTCGCCAGTCAGGGCTATTTTTGTCTACCCACAACGTCATACGAACACCAGTAGCTGTTGTTCTTAGTTGAGTGAATTCAATACGTTTTATACCAAACTTATTGACTGCTATATTCTGCTGTGAAAAACGTGGTGACAAAGATGCACCAAGTATATCGATATTAAAAGCACTCTTGTCACTGCTGCGAAATGTCTGGATTTGAGGATTTGGACCATTTGTGCGGACAAACAAACCATCACCTGTAACACGTAAACTCTCAATTTGAGTCAATCCTTGAGCATTGCTGATAAGTGTTTGTTTTTGCGTTGACCTATCAGTAGGATTAACAACTAAATCTTTACTTGGTGTTGAATCAGTATTGACAATTACGTCTTTATTAGCTGTGGAGTTGTCAGGCTTTACCACACTATAGACATTAAAAGAACTGTTGCCAGAAGATGAAGGAACTTGTTCAACTTGTGGAGTTGGTAACTGTACTGTCCAACGATTAGAACTTTTGCCTTCAAATTTCACCTGCTTTGGATCAAGGCTATAACCTGGACTAAGTTCAATGACTATACGAGTTGTTTGTCCATCAAACTGACCGACACGAACGTTACGAATTGCAGTACTATTCACTTGCTGAATCAACTGCGAACGTCCAAAGTCGGTTCCAGGCAAATCAATAACCACTCGCGTGGGGTTGAACAGGAGTTGCGCTTGGGGTTGAACAGCACCTTCTGTGTTGATTTCTAATCGGTTTTGACTGGCATCAAAACGCCAAAATTGTAGTTTCGCAGCTTGAGCGTGCGATTGTAGCATGAAGACAGTAGTAGTTGCAACAGTAACAGGTAATAACCAGTTCATTTTCACAGTCTTTTCTCCTGATTCGTACTTCTGAGATCTATCAAGATGTCAAAGTTTAGGGAAATCCTCACACTAGCACCGCTCAAATCTTAGCTGCAAATACGTTATTAACTCGTAGAAAGATCTTAATAGCGCTCAACTGTGGCATGCCCTCTTAGTTTTTGTATGCTTTTTTGGCACAGAAAATGCAGTTTGCAAAGCATAGTCATCACACCAATCTAAAAATAATAGAGTAGTCAATCTTGGTCATTTTTTCTTAACTTTGTGAGAACTTTATATTAATTTGTCTGATTCCTAGATATCTTAGACTGTGTTCACTGATGTGGTAAACAGAGCACACTCTCTAGAGTACAATCTAGGGCTTAAGGCGAATCGCCCTCTGAAGTAGCCCAGACGCTACGCGCCACATTGGAGTTCTCTGCAAAACTTAAGGTAGTGGGTAGACTTGGACTTTGGCATTAACATAAGACTCATGTTGTCAAAAATTATATTTAATATTGAAACAAAATAGTAGTTTTAGATCAGATGGTGTTCCGGTGTCAGCGATTACCAGACTCCAGACATAATTTCTTACATCTCAGCACAAGAAAGTATTTTATAACACTAAATGTATGATTTGTGACAAAAAAACCGAAACTGATGTTTCGGTAAAATAGTTTACTTAATGATATTTTAACTACTTAGGCAGTTATCAAGGTTTCAGACACTGACAACTGCCTAAGTAGTTGTTTTAAGGCAGTACCAATTGGTACTCTGCGATTTCAAGTATTTTACTTTTGCTTTAAGTACTGAAGAACACCATCAGCGATCGCCTTTGCCATTTGATTTTGATACAGTCGGTTGGACAACTTAGCAGCGTCCTCACGACCAGTTAAATACCCTGTTTCCACCAAAATTGCTGGCATAGAATTTTTTCTTAAGACATAGAATCTGGCTTTGCGCACACCACGATCTTTCACATTGACACTTCGGAGAATGCTTTTATGAACGATCTGAGCTAAGCTCAAACCACTGTCAAAATAATATGTTTCTAGACCACTCACCTCAGGACGATCATCACCTGCAGAGTTAGCATGGACACTGACAAAGACATCAGCATTGGTTCGCTGTGCTATGTCTACCCGTCCTTGAAGAGTCACGAAAAAGTCCTTGTCACGAGTTAGTATTGCCTGTAAACCATTTTGCTGTAGAATTTCTGCCACTCTTTTGCCTATTGGCAAAATAATATCTTTCTCTTGAATACCCCCAATACCCAATGCTCCAGAGTCATGACCGCCATGTCCTGGATCAACAACGATGACGACTCGCTTGCTCCCACGAGGCTTCTGGGCTACAGGCTTGCTTGCTGGGATCGCTAATGCCGAAGGTTGTGGGTTTGTTCGTGGTATGGGTGGTAAAGCAAGTGGCGGTTTGATTGAAGCGTTACGTTCTAATCCCAAAGACAAAACCTGACCATTCAGTTTGTTGACTTGCCCAATTCGCACTCCCAATGCTGGTTGGACATAGACAACAACAGTACGGGAGTCTTGTTGTTGCAAGCGTACGCGCAGAACAGGGCTACTAGCATCGAAATTTGGACCTTTGACTGAAGAAGCCAACTTAGCATTGGGAATGGTGATGCGGAATTGATTAGATGACTGATCCCAACTAGTACTAGCAGATGAGAGACGTTGATCTGCTCTTATCAGCAGTTGCGTACCACTACTAGTCAGTTCTACAGCCTCAATTGTGGAGATTGCATCGCTTTTTGGTGTCTCCACAGCAGGAGTGGGAGGATTATCTGATGGAGTGCTGGAATAATAATTTCTGGGCGGCTCACTCGCATAACGATTATTCGGTAGAACGACTAAACCATTAGAAATGTCAGAACTGCTTGTGCTTATGAGCCAATCAGGGGTATCTTTATCTACTCGCAACGCCATGCGAACAGCAGGTGGTGTTTTTTGCAGTTGAATCATTTCAACTCGCTTGACACCATGCTTATTTATAGATCTATCGCGAGCGCCAAAATTAGGTGACAAAGTAGCACCAGGAATGTCAACAAAGATGGTTTTGCGATCGCGGCTGCGAATGATCTGAGTCTGAGGATTTCCACCACTGGTGCGCAGAAAAAAACCGTCCCCTGTAACTTGCAGACTCTCAACTTGAATTGTTCTTTCTGCAACGACAACAGCCTTAGAAAACTCAGGTTTTTTATCAGCGTCAGAATCTACTCTCAGCACACTGTTGTAAACATTTGTTGGCTGTGGGATGACCACTTCTTCACTTTTTGGGCTTGGTGGAGCTTTTGGGGTTGGGGATGGTGGTGAGGAGGCAACTCCCTCAGCTTGTGGTGTTGGTAATTGTACTGTCCAGCGACTGGCACTTTTCCCTTCAAATTTTACTTGCTTGGGGTCGAGGGTATAACCAGGATTCAGTTCAACAACTATACGAGTTGTTTGTGGGTCAAATTGACCAACACGAACAGAGCGAATTGCACCGCCTACTGACTCCGTCAACTGCGGACGTCCAAAATCAGTTCCTGGTAAATCAATAACCAACCGCGTAGGGTTAAATACGAGTTGCGCCTGGGGTTGAACTGGACCTTGAGTATTGATTTCTAATCGGTTTTGATTGGCATCAAAGCGCCAAGATTGCAATTTCGCGCCTTGTGCTGCTTGAGCAGGCGACGATAGCATCAACAGACTAGTCGTTACAAAAGTACCAGGTAGTAACCAGTGGGTTTTCACAGTGTTTTCTCCTGATTCGTATTTATGAGAGTCGTCATGAGTGGAGAAGCACCCAGAACACAAAACGCAGAATTCAGTACAGTGAATTAATAACTGATAACTGACTTGTGAGTTTTTTGCTGGTCAAAGTTTTGGTAAATCCTCAGACTATCACCGCCCACACCATTGCTTTGGTGGCACAAGCATCATTTTCTGATCTCATTAAGACACAGTTATAGTGATTATTTTTGAATATAATCCAATTTTGGTGATAGAAAAGCGTGTCATTTACCTAATATCTATTAAGGTTTTACCATTAGGAGTAGCTGTTGTTCTGTATTAATCCTTCTCAGATACTAAATTGAATGATTGGCGTCAAATTCTAACACGCTGCCAATAGTTTTTCATGCCGTTATGGCATTTTTTGTTGTTAGATATTTGATTGAGACCCTCCAGACGACTTCCCGACTTCTTAGCAATTTCCATAAAACTATCCGTCGGTAGCTAAACACTTCATCCATCAAAAAGAGATTTTTTATATTGTCTGATTTGGTAGTCGTCAATGCACCAACTGATAATACTCCCACTGTTTTAAGAGGAAGCATCCCAATATATGTAAAAATACGCTTGTCATTGTGTAGACTTTTACTGCTTATTCAGGGTGTGTAAACGAAGTGCAGCGTATCTCCTGCACAAACTCTCTTACCCACAGCATGACAATGAACTTAGAGAATTGGGATGTTATACCAACTTCTCTATAAACTTGCACTTAATATAATTAATCAGAAATGACGGTAAAACCCCAGGATGTAAAACCTGATCATTGCGAAATATTAAGTGCCACTTCATGGAGATTTAGTATTAGTCTTTTCTGATGTGAACTTGACTTTTCGGTGCACCTGTTTAACTGCTAAAGAAATACCTAATTTTGGATGAGTGAGCAAGAAGGAAGATAAAACAAAAGTAACATTCCTAATAGACTTTTTTCAGAAGTAGGTAAGGGGGTAAGAGATAGGGGGGGAAATATAAAAATCTTTCCCTTTTAACCTTTTTCCTTTCCCCAAGAAGTGCAAAAGTTATTTTTGCACTCTTGTCTCATCTTGTCTAATGAGTGCTGGCATTTAGAATAAACTCCTTTTTTAGTTTAAGGAGACGAAGACTTTGGAATCAAAGTTTCCATTAGTAATAGCAAAATTACAAAATATTCATATTTTGAAGTTTTGTAGATCATGAACTTGTCGTACAGCAGTGCGGATGATTTTTTTTCATAGTAGATAAAAAACTGACTGATAAGATTTTTAAGAATCATAACAGAGTGGAGCGTTAATTATGCTAGCTAGCAAAGCACTCCTGAGCTTGCCTCCTGAAGAAAAAAACAATCAAATTGGGGAGAACGCCTTGAGCTTTGACTAACCCACTTGGGGTGCGACGGCGCGGAGCGCAGACGCCCTTGGCGTATCGCTCCTTTGAAGCGTTGTACACCTATGAGGAATAATACGAACCTTGGATGAATGTGCCCGGAAATATCAGAAATTTTGTTGCTGGTATAAACTTCAACTTAAATTAGGAAGAAGAAGATATTACTTAGACAAATTTACAACTCAGTCGTTATCTAAGTACAGACGCTCTAAATCATGCGTCTGTACTCAAGAATTTTACTTATCGTCCTGAGAATCTGGTGATTCTATAGCCAACGATTTTCCGGAAGAATTATCTAAAAGCACTTCCTCTATTGCTGTAGCTGTTGTTGGTTCTGGAAATACGAACCGCAAAAGAGGAGGCGCAAGAAATGTTGTCAGAATGACCATCATAATAATAGCCGCCTCCAAAGGTTTCGAGAGAATGCCAATGGAAGAGCCAATACCAAGAAAGACTAATCCTACCTCACCTCTGGGAATCATGCCCACACCAATTGCTAAACGGTTGATTTGAGGTTGACCAAATACACTTAAGCCAGTGACAACTTTACCTAGGATGGCAACAATTATCAGAAAAACTGCCATCGCTAAACCTTCTTGGTTACTGGGAATTGCTGGGTTTAAAACTCCTAAATCAGTTTTTGCGCCAACAGTCACAAAGAAAATTGGTACCAGTATATCAGCAATAGGGAGAACTTGCTTTTGCAGTTCCACACGCTCATCTGTTTCGTCTAAGACCAAACCAGCAGCAAAAGAACCTAAAATTGCCTCTAACTGAATGGCAGCAGCAAAGTATGCCATCACAAAAGCAAAGACAAGTGCTGGTATCACTAATCCACCACGAGTTTTTAACTTGCTCGCAATTGCTACAAAGGTATTACTCAAAAGATTTCCTAGAACAATTGCGCCCACCAGGAAACTACTGGCACTAATGATCAGATAAATAACTTTACCGACATCCACCGAACCTTCTTTTGCAAGACTAGCCACCACTGCTAAAACGATAATTCCCAATACATCATCAATAACAGCAGCGCCTAAAATAATTTGTCCTTCTTTAGAGTTGAGACGCCCAAGTTCTGACAATACCTTGGAAGTAATACCAATACTCGTAGCAGTCAAAGCTGCTCCTGCAAAAATTGCTGGTACTGCTGGAATGCCAAACAAAGTCATCAATCCTAGCGTACCTGCAGCAAAGGGTACTGTCACCCCTACTACTGCTACTACACTCGCTTGGATACCAACAGCTACCAAGTCTTTGATGTTTGATTCCAAACCAATTTCAAACAGCAGAATGATGACACCAAGTTCTGACAGTACGGAAATGACCTCAGACTGCGTTTTAAACACAGCATCAGCAGCGGCTGGATTGAGACCACCAGTGGTTTGAAGGAAAGTCATGATTAAAGAGTTGGAACTATCTGCCCCCCCTTCTGGAAACACTAACAGATGGAGGACAGAAATACCTACCACGACACCAGCTACTAGTTCTCCCAACACTGGCGGTAACCCAAAGCGGTTTGATAGTTCTCCGCCAACTTTACTGGCAAGGTAAATGACGACCATACTTAGCAGCACTGCTGCTAGTACCAGTGAACTATCTGCTGTTTCTGTCGCGGTTGCCAATAAGGGTAATGAGAAGGTTATGAGATCTAACTGCATCGGTTATTTTGGAAAATGCTTCCCTTTAATTTACAAGTTCGTTGAACACTACACTCATAGAGGGGGTATAGAAAGCATTGATAAATCAATTCATGCCCCTGTTAATTTGAGAAGGCGCTGTCAATGAGACTCTAATACCAGGACTACAGATAGTCTGCAAGAGGCGGAGTAAGTCGAAACCGAGGTCTGCTTTATTTGGGTTAGGGTGACTGGTAATGGTACTCTTTGTACAGCTTGTAGTTGGACAACCACCCGTTTGGCATTATCTAATGCGTGGATCAGGTAATGCAAGAGTAACGACCTGGGCTACACCTATGACTCGCCGCTCTTTACCTGTGTGATAGATCAGCACCCTTACGGATTCACCCTATGCCTGCGGCATAGAGCGCCAGTTCCCTAGGTCGGGAAACGCTCTCCTGCTTTCCCTGGACTCACCAGTCGCCTGGGCGTGGGAAACCCGCTTGCGCCATCCTGGTTCATCAAATCGCCACTTTCTATCGTACGCAGAAGCTTAAGAGCCAAAAAATTATTAACTAATCCCAAACTGTATTGCTATCCCGTTCTAAATCGCAGTAGGAATACTCTTGGTGGTTCTGTTTTCAGCAGTCAGTATCGCATAAATATTCTCCTTCAATTGTTAGCAGTTAACAGTTAACTGCTAACTGTTAACTGTTAACAGTTAACAGTTAGCTATTTTTCAGTTACTAAAAATGTAACTGCTTAGACTTTAGACAGTAATCGTGTCAAAGTAAAAATACCTCCTACATAGACACACTGCCGCCTGTGTCTTCTCCAAATGGATAGGGAGTGTTAGTTGTGTGTTGTTTATTGTTAGCGATGAGTGGTTAGTTGTTGGTTCAACCTAACCACTCAGGACTTTTCACAACTTACTAGATCTTCATAGATGAATAATTTTTAGAGGAGTGAACGTTTTGTGAATACAAATGCTGTATTTGGTTCTCAGTTAAATGCTGGAAACCGGTGGAAATTTCTATTTTTAGCGTTGCTTGTATATATAAGTTGTACCCAACCTGCTTTAGCACAGCAGAAAGAAAGAATGTTGCGTACTTTGAGTGTTAATGGTCGTGGAATGGAGACAATTCCTACAACTTTGTCTCAAGTCAGTTTGGGAGTGGAGGTTCAGGGAAAAACAGCACAGCAGGTACAACAAGAAGCTGCTCGCAGGTCATCTGCTGTGGTTGCTTTACTAAAAAGCCGTAATGTGCAAAAATTACAAACCACAGGTATTACTCTTAACCCAGTTTACAATTACGACAATAAAGTGCAGCGCATTACAGGGTATGCTGCTTCTAACGTTGTTAGTTTTCGCATTCCCACTGAACGCGCGGGTACTCTGTTAGATGAAGCGGTCATTGCTGGTGCGACTCAAATTAACGGTATAAGTTTTGTTGCTAGCGATGAGGCGATAACCCTTGCTCAACAACAAGCATTAAAAAAAGCCACCCAAGATGCTCAACAGCAAGCTCAAGCTGTTTTGAGTACTTTGGGTTTCCAGCCGAAAGAAGTCGTCAACATTCAAGTTAATGGGGCCAGCGCACCTCCACCACCAAGACCTGTATTGCGTGCCGAATATAGTAAGGCAGCAGCACAAGATGCTGCCACCCCTATCGTTGGTGGTGAGCAGCAGGTGGAAGCTACGGTGACATTACAAATTAGTTATTAGCCACCTCCGCTTGACTTTTGACTAAATTAGAAATTCTCAGGGTTCATATCTACGTCCGCATCTTCGGTGTCCCGTTTAGAACCTAGGAGTTGCAGTTGATCCACGATGATAACGGGTGTTGATCGATTTGCTCCGGTGGCGCGATCGCTCCAACTATCAAATTTTAAGGAACCCTTAACAGCAATTTGTTTGCCTTTACGCACGTAATCACCTGCTACCTGCGCTGTTTTTCCCCATAATTCCAGATTAAACCAATCAGTATGTTCGCTGTCTCTTGTACGCCGATTGACTGCCAGTGTCAATTTACACTTGACACTACCTGACTCGAAATACTTCATATCCGGATCAGTTCCTACACGACCAATGAGGGTAACAATATTTATGCTCATGTGCAATTTTCAGTACAAATGTATTTGTATTGTGAATACCATGGTAGCGAATTGCTATGTTGTAAGCAAAGCGTTCCATAAAAAATAATTACAGTTCCCAAACACATGATATGAACACTTTGTGGAAACTCTAAAACAATACGGATAGACTTATGCAGCCTAGGAATATAGAACAATGGAAGCTTGAGACTGGTCAAAGATTACAAAAAATATATAAAAAGATAATCTACTTTACTGGACTCAGGTTAAAAAACATAATACGATCCTGCACAATTCTCATTTGTGGCAGTACTCAAAAAATATCAAAATTAGGGAGCCAAGAAACGCGTGGGTCTTTTTAGTAAATTTTCCTTATCGCGGGATATGGGTATTGACCTTGGTACCGCAAACACCCTTGTTTATGTATCAGGTAAAGGTATTGTTCTGCAAGAACCTTCTGTGGTGGCGATTGACCAAAACGAAAAGGTTCCAATAGCAGTTGGAGAAGAAGCAAAAAAAATGCTCGGTCGCACACCCGCGAATGTAATTGCGGTGCGCCCCTTGCGTGATGGTGTCATCGCTGACTTCGATACAGCAGAAGTGATGCTAAAAAGCTTTATCCAAAGAGTTAACGAGGGCAAATCTCTAGTATTACCAAGAATTGTCATTGGTATTCCTAGTGGGGTAACAGGGGTAGAAAGAAGAGCTGTCATGGATGCGGCTTCTCAAGCTGGGGCAAGAGAAGTTTACTTGATTGATGAACCAGTGGCTGCAGCAATTGGGGCAGGACTACCTGTCACTGAAGCAACAGGCAATATGATTATCGATATTGGTGGCGGGACAACAGAAGTTGCCGTTTTGAGCCTTCAAGGGACAGTGCTTTCTGAATCAGTACGTATTGCTGGAGATGAACTGACTGAAGCCATCATGCAGTATCTGAAGAAAGTTCATAACCTAGTCATAGGGGAACGTACTGCTGAAGACATCAAAATTCGCATAGGTTCAGCATATCCCACTCATGATGATGATGATGCCATGATGGAAGTTCGAGGCTTGCACCTACTTTCTGGTTTACCGCGAACTGTCACAATTAAAGGACCAGAAGTACGTGAAAGTATGTCGGAACCTTTGTTGGTGATTATCGAAGCGGTGAAGCGGACTTTGGAACGCATCCCGCCAGAGTTGGCTTCAGATATCATTGACCGAGGAATTATGCTAGCTGGTGGAGGTGCGCTGCTCAAAGGAGTGGATACCTTAATCAGCCATGAGACTGGAATAGTAACGCACATCGCGACTGATCCATTAAGCTGTGTTGTTATGGGCACAGGTCGTGTGTTGGAAAATTTCAAGCAGATGGAAAGAATTTTCAGCGGGCGTTCTCGCAATATGTAACACAAGCGCTATCAGATATTGGGTTCGATAGCGTTGCGGGAATCCAATATCTTAATTTATATTACAGCTAAAAAAGGTTTCTTATGTTTACGGCACGTCGGTGGTGGGAGCGCAGAGGATTACAAATAGGGTTGCTAGGTATAGTTGTTGGTGGTGCTTGGGTGCTTCGACAAACTCAAGGTGCTCTAATGTTTGAGATATATGAAGGGATAACTCGTCCAATTCAGATGTTGCAGACACCACCTGCTCAAGAAGAACGTTTCAAAGGTGGTCAGTTTTTAGAACTGCAAACCCAGATTACAGAACTGAAAAACCAAAATAAAAAGTTAAAACAGTTATTAGGCTACGTAGAAAAAGAACCTCCATCATCCCGCCCCATTGTCGCGCGAGTAATGACACGTGGTGCTGACAACTGGTGGCAACAAGTAACTCTCAATCGTGGAAGCCTTGCAGGTATTCAGGAAGGTTATATCGTTAAGGCTGATGGTGGATTGGCGGGTTTAGTAGAAAGCGTAACTCCCAATACTAGCCGTGTGCTGTTAATTAGTGACCTCAAGAGTCAAGTTGGTGTAACAGTCAGCCGCACAGGGGCAAAGGGTGTTTTGCGAGGAGATTCCTCTGCTGATGGAGTGCTGGAATTTTATGAAAAAGTCCCAAATGTAAAACCTGGAGACGTAGTTACTACATCTACCTATAGTCAGAAGTTTCCTTCGGGATTGGCTGTCGGACGAGTGAAGTCTCTAGATTTAAAGAAACTTCCAGCATCAGTGGGGAAAGTGGAACTTTTCCCGTCAATACGCTCTTTGGATTGGGTGGCGGTATATCCTAAACCAAAAACCCAGAAACCAGAAAATGTCGGTTCTGTCAATCAAAAGTCAGAAAAATCTAAATGAAACAATGAGGACTCCTCAATTACAAAGCACTAGGAAAAATAAGCCAAAACCGCCAAGACGAAAACCCAAGATTCAAATCGTCGCCCTTTCTCGTTGGCACCCGCGCTTACGTCAGTTCACTGATTGGGCGATTATAACTGGATCAGTCATGTTATGCTTACTGATGCTGTTAATCCGAATTCCTGGTATGGAATTATTGGGAATAGGACCAAACTGGCCTGTGATTTGGGTAGTAGCTTGGAGTGTCAAGCGCTCAGCTTTGAGTGGCGCATTCGCAGGTGTTATTTTGGGTTTACTACAAGATGCTATGACATCACCTGATCCAACTCATGCTCTGAGTTTGGCGGTGGTTGGAAGTCTAACTGGTCTGTTGCAGAAGCAGCGTTTTATACAAGAAGATTTTATTTCTATTGCCTTAATTGTCTTTGGTATGGCACTATGGTCAGAGACAATTTTTGCATCGCAGTTGATTTTAATGGGCGATCGCAATCCGGCGGATGTCTGGGCATATTTCCAAAAAGTCGCTCTTGCCTCTGCCATTCTCAGTAGCCTCTGGGCACCAGTACTTTATTTCCCCTTAAATCGCTGGTGGCAGCAACTAAAATTAGCACAACAGTCATAAATCAGTGAAGAAGAATTCACCAATTCAGAAATCTTCTAACAAAGTACCAAGTGCGGAGTGTGGATAACCTGGGTTTAAACCCACAAAGGAGTGAGGAGTGAGGAGTCAGATTAATTGACTCCTCACTCCTAAATTTTTCTGGAATATACGCATCCTTATAACAAAATAATTCAAGCTAGAGTAAATTCATCTTTTGTAGCTACAAAATTATTACTCTCTTGCTAAGAATTATGGATAATTTACCAATGATCGCTCAACCAGATGCTTTGATTGCAGGGTCAGGATTTCAGGATGATTCACATCCAAAACAAACACTGGGAAGTGACTTTGACCACGCTATGATGCGGCGGTGTATAGAACTCGCCCGTCGCGCTTTAGGACGCACCTCCCCAAACCCAATGGTTGGGGCGGTGATTGTCAAAGATGGCGAGATTGTTGGCGAAGGGTTTCATCCGTGTGCTGGTGAGCCGCATGCAGAAGTTTTTGCCCTGAAAGCAGCAGGTGAAAATGCTCGTGGGGCAACGATTTACGTGAGCTTGGAGCCTTGCAATCATTATGGACGTACTCCCCCTTGTTCAGAAGGATTGATAGCCGCTGGGGTCGCTAAGGTGGTTGTGGGGACGGTTGACCCTAATCCGCTTGTTGCTGGTGGTGGTGTCGCCCGTCTACGGGCTGCAGGGATAGAGGTTTTGGTGGGAGTCGAAGAGCAAGCTTGTAAAAAGTTAAATGAAGGCTTTATTCACCGCATTCTGCATCATCGACCTTTTGGCATTTTAAAATATGCCATGACCTTGGATGGCAAAATTGCGACGACGACTGGTCATAGTGCTTGGGTGACAAATAAGGATGCTCGCGGCGAAGTTCATCAACTGCGAGCAGGTTGCGATGCGGTGATTGTTGGTGGAAACACAATTAGAAAGGATAATCCTTATTTGACCAGCCATCGCGAAGGAGCACATAACCCCCTGCGGGTGGTGATGAGCCGCAGTTTGGATTTACCTCAAAAAGCTCATATCTGGCAAACTGCAGAAGCTCCCACTTTGGTTTTCACACAAGAAGGAGCTAATCCCGATTTTCAAGAGTTGTTGCGGAACCTGGGAGTGGAAGTGGTGGAGTTAACACCACTCACACCAGATAAAGTAATGGCGTATTTATACGAGCGAGGATTTTGCAGCGTGTTATGGGAGTGCGGTGGTCTTTTAGCTGCTAGTGCGATCGCCCAAGGAGCAGTACAAAAAGTTTTTGCTTTTATTGCTCCTAAAATTGTTGGTGGTGCTCATGCTCCTACACCTGTGGGTGACTTAGGTTTGACCTCCATGACTGAGGCGCTATCCTTGGAACGTGTGGAGATACGGGTAGTTGGTTCTGACTGTTTGGTAGAGGGTTATTTGCCGAGTCAAAAGTCATAAGTCATAAGTTATCAGTTATGACTTTTAACTTTTACGAATACTGACGTTCTTGAGCGAGATCACGGATCAGTGCTAGCCGAGATTTAACGTAGTCACTGAGAAAATCGCTTTCATGACAATCTAGCAAAGCTTGGGTTTTGATTTGTTTGACCAACCATTGTACCAAGCTAGCATCATCGAGCTGCAATAGCGTCTTCGTTTGTGTAGTTTCCACTACAGACCAAAGCTGACGCATAACTTTGGGAGTCATTAGACCTCCATTGAAGATTAAGCTTAGCTGTTTTCAGGATACACAATTGTGGTAGTCAGTTTCGGTCTTAATGTAGAGGCTGACACAAGTGTTATTAAAAACTTAATATATTGAGTTATAAGTTGATGATGATTAAGGATTAATAGTTTTAAATAATACCTGAACAAAAAGTAGTATTGTTGTGCGCTGCATGAGTTTTGACTTTTTGCTTGTGTTGTTCTGCGTCTCAACGTCTACCTGTGCTGTACGTTCGCTTATTTTTCAGATTTTAGACAATTTTGTAAATACTTGTTAAGCACACAATCAATTTTATTTTGATTGAGTAGTGAAACCAAATATGCTGATTGCTAAGTTTGAGAAACTTAGTTTTTTAAAGCTTTACTTTTGTTTACAAATAACCGATGAAGGAGATCCAAAAAAATGCTTACCCTTCAATAATTGATTGGGCACTTTTGTACAGTGACAGATTATTTGTCATCGGTGACAGATGAGTGTCGTCACTCAAATACCAACAATTGACCCTAAGTTGGTGAAATACCAAGGTTGGTTACGCCACTCACAATCATGAGCAATGAATACTTTCAGCTACCCATTCAACGAAATGGCTCAAAAGTGAAATGCTTACAGCAGCGTAGCCTCAAGCTAAACAAGGAAAAGCTTGCTGGTATTTCTGTTGGCAATCCGCAACGAGAAACTGTACGTCCTACTACGGAACTTCTTCTTGCTGCGTTCAAGGAAATCACATCGCGTATTGATTGAGGTGAAAAACGAAGTTTATGCCCATTTAACTCCTCTTTTACTGTTACAGAGGGCGTATTCTTGTTTTACTTGGCTTTCCAACTACTATTTACACTCAACTTGGTGGTCGATCTTTTATCCTTGAGTAAACTTTTTTCGCGCCTCCCGAAAAAAATGGGCGAACCGGGAGTTACAATACTTATGACAAACTTATTTTTATATAAAAATTGAAAAACTATATGGATACAAGTATTATAAAGCTAAAAAGAACCTTTGAAATGTTTGATAGAGATGGCAGTGGAGCGATAAGTATCAAAGAACTGAAGCAGGTTCTACAAGCACTCGGACAAAGTATTACAGAAATCCAACTACAGGAAATTATAGCCGAAATTGATACAAATAGTGATGGTGAAATTAGTTTTGAAGAATTTTCCTCGCTCAGTATTATTTCTAGAGACACCCAAAGTCAAGAGCAAGATTTGATGCAAGTGTTTCAAAAGTTTGACAAAAATGGTGATGGCTATATCGATGTTCAGGAAATCAGTAGCGAAGCGATGTCAATCCTGAACAAAAATTTATCAGAATCAGAAATTATTGAAATGTTTCGGATTGCCGATAATGATGGCAATGGTCAATTAGATTACGATGAGTTTGTTAAAGTCATCATGGCCAAGAGTGCGGAGGTGGTATCTTCTGACACCCTTGAGATTTCGCCTAAGTTAATTGGTTTCCAATTTGTTCGCGACATTCCAGAACAAGCTTGGAAAATTGTCGAGCAGCTTCAACAACAAGCAAATTCTCATACAGCTTTTAATCATCCCTATCTTCAACGATTGGCAGAAGGTCATTTACCTGATGTCATGGGAGCATTACAGGATTTTGCAGTACAGTACGCTCAATACAGTAACAATTTCAAAACTTATCTCGATTTAACGATTTCTCAACTCACTAATCCAGAACATCAAGAATTAATTCTGGAGAATTCTCAAGAAGAGAACGGTGATTTAGACGAGTGGTCTCCAAAACAGTTAACAGATTTAGGCATTGATTTAGAGTGGGTAGACAAGATTCCTCATACCCTGTTGTTCAAGAGGTTTCAGAAGGCTTTGGGAGTAACTAAAGCAGATTTCGATCAAGTTTGCCCCGAAGCCCTACAATTCCGAAATCGGATCCAGGAGATTTGCTCGCAAAATGTTGCCTCGGCGATTGGTGCGATTGGATTAGCAGGAGAATTGGGAGTCAGCCAAATCTATACCTATATTCTTCAGGCGATAAAACGCTACACGCCCCTTGCTCCGCGTGAGTATGTCTTTTTTACTCTCCATACTCAAATGGATGACGAACATACTCAAGCTTTAAAAGCGATCGCGGCAGATTTAGCAAATACAGAAGAAAGTCGAAAACAACTTTCTCAAGCAATGACAATGGCGCTAGAAGCCCGTAATTCATTTTGGGATGCTTTGCTAGAACGGGCTTTGAAAATGCCAGAGAGCAAGAATAAATTTGTCTCTCCAGACCAATTGTACGAAACCAACAGTCAAAAATGGGTGCGAAAAGAACCCTCTTGTTTATCCGATTTTACAGCTCGTCCAGCAATTTTTGAGTTATGTGAACCAGTTAAAGATGCCGTCATCCTCGATCTCGGTTGCGGTGAGGGATACTGTGCGCGGGAATTAATGCGCCGAGGTGCAAGTAAAGTTATTGGAGTGGATATCTCGGTTAGTTCAATCGCTGCAGCCCAAGCTGAAGAACAGCGCGAACCGAATGGTATTACCTACCTTACAGGGAATTCAACCAATGTAAGGCAATTACTGAAAAACCACCGCGTTGTGGAGGAGTCAGAAGGGTTCGATCTGATTGTGGCTGTATTTTTGTTTAACTACCTCACCTTCCATGAAATGGTGCAGTGTATGACGCAAGTTGAGCAGTTGCTCAAACCAGGTGGGCGATTTATTTTTTCTATTCCCCATCCTAGCTTTGCTTTTTGGAGTAAACCTGAAGCCACCTTCCACTTCGATGTCGCAGCTTTCAATGGAAGTGAGAATAAGTCCTTGGGTTACTTCTCAGCTCGCGATCGCCTCTTACCAGGAACAATATCCCGTCGAGATGGTACGAAACTACCCGTGCAAGTCCGACACAAAACCATGCAGGATTACTTTGATGCCCTACGCGAGAGTGGTTTTGTAACTTTGCCTCAAGTACAAGAGCTAAAGGTGACAGACTCACATCTTCAGCTAGATCCTTCCTTTTTTGGCAGCCTAGAAGATGTGCCACTCCACATGGCATTTAGCATTGAAAAGCCTGAATTCCCAACACCAAAACGGTTAACTCAATCCAACAAAGCAATTATTCCAGATATTCTTTGGTCGGGAATTTTCAGTGAAGAGGATTACTGCTTTCAATTTCCTTCAAAAGCTTTGGAAGAATTTTATCAAGCACGCATACAACTCCAAGCAAATAATATTACATGGGAAAATTATCACATAGGTGATGCAGGAGAATTACCCCACTTACAAGCTTTTGCCCATAAAATGCGCGACTGCTGTTATGACACGACTGGCTTTGTTCTGATTCAAGGATTACCCCTAGAGGAATTTGGCAATAGCTACGAAGAGCGAGAAGCAACAGCCAAACTGCTCTACTATATGATGAGCGTCGAAATTGGTCTTGTTTCGGAACGAAGGAGTCGTCTTTTTGATGTGCGCGATCGCGGTTTAAATGTTGCCGATGATAATGTACTGTTTTCCGTCACCAAAGAAGCCTCTGGTTGGCATACTGACAGCACCGATAAAAACTTTAACCCAGATATTGTTGGCTTGCTCTGCTTACAAGATGGTAAAGAAGGAGGAGTGTTACAAAACGTCAACGCCCTCAATGTTTACTACCGCCTCAAGCAGATTCTGCCCCAGTCGATTTTTGAAGAATTGGAACAACCGATTATTCGCGACCTAATTGAAAAAGGCTTAGGTAAAGATTCTGGAGATACTTGGGAGCAACTGCGACGTAGTTCTTCACTGGGCGTGCAAAACTATCGCGTGATGAATAATCGCTTTCCTATCTTCAGCCGCGATCCCTATACTAATGAGTTTACCTGTCGCTATATGCGTTACTGGATTGAAAGTGGTCACAAGAAGGCAAATGTTCCTCTATCACCACTGTTGAAAATTGCCATTAATACTCTCGATCAAGTGATAGATAACGACCCAACAATTTATCGAGTTGAAAGAAAATTATGCCCTGGAGAAATTATTTACACCAATAATCATATCTGCTTGCATAACCGCACCGCCTATGAAGAAAAAGTCGATCAGCCTCGAAGACATATGGTAAGGGTGTGGATTGACTTTAATCCCCAGTGGAGTTTAGAAAGACAATAGACTTTCAGCGAGAGCGAACAAATGAGGGTAAACATTACTTAGCTACTCATAACCGCAGTCATTTAACTTGGATTCAGCAAATTCACGTTACATGAACCTATCCCACTATTCTAAAAATACCTACTTGTTTAAGTAAAATGCATCTGAAAAGCTTAATTTCTGGTTTTTAGTTCTCAATATGCTTAAGCTTTTTAGCACAAATTCTATTAGTGGGATAAATTTATATAACTATCGTTATCCAAAAGGGCTATTTCGTGGAACACACCCCTTGAACAGGTTATTTTCGACGGCTCGCGCACCTCGCTTGTCGAAAATAACCCGCTATCATGATGATCATGATGGCAATTAAAATAAACGCCCTTAAAAATATTTTGTAAATCCCAACTTTTAACCGATTGTTGGTAAAACTGCATTCTGGCTGCCCTAGCGGGAATACCTACCCTTATTCTGTCGAGTTTCGCCGCATGTCTACGCTGGATACCTTCTTGTTGAATGCCCAATCATCAAAAGTTGGTAAAATGGAAAAAAGTGAACCTCCCTTCGGCGCTCTTAAATTATCTATACTCTCTGCGTACTCTGCGCCTCTGCGGTTTTTTTAATCGGTAATCTTCCGGCGAGAAAGGAGTAATGACTATGAACTAGTTCCCACTCAGGTATGATGGGCAATCTACCTCTAAGCTGACAGAATCGCAGTATATGGCGTGATAATAAAGCCATGCAAAGGATGAACAGTCATGATTAAATCGTGGATGGTGATTGGGGGAGTCGCTTTTGTAGTAGCGTTGGGTGCTAACATTATTACTCCAGGCGATCGCAAATGGTTCAAACGTCTGCAACGACCGAGATGGCTCACTTTTGAAGCAGCGATTCCAGTTATTTGGACTATTATATTTATTTGCGGTGCTTGGTCTGCTTATATTGTTTGGGAACAGAACCCAGGAACCACCCCAACTTGGGTGCGCATGGGATTGTATCTACTTCTGGAAATTCTGACTATTGCGTATACCCCTGTCATGTTCAGGCTTCGCAGTCTTAAAGCTGGTACGATTCTCGGCGGCGCGGGTTTTATTGTAGGCATTATATTAACACTTGCAGTTTTACCTATTTCTGGTTGGGCAGCACTACTCCTGGTTCCTTACTTGCTTTGGAGTCCAATAGGGACATATACCACTTGGGCAATGATGCAACTTAATCCTCAAGATGTCTAAAGTGAGTGGAGAAGGTCACGAGGATGATACTACTTAATTTAAACATTCCAACCTACGGTTGATTAAACCCAGATGCCAAATTGTCACAATTGCCTTAAATAGATTGACAAAAATATCAAAAAGTGCATTAACTATGATTCAATCTTGGATGGTAATTGGGGCTGTGACTTTTGCGATCGCAGTTGGTACCTTTTTCATCACGCCTGGTGATGTTAAGTGGTTTGCACAGTTAACTCGCCCTAAGTGGTTGGTTTTTGAGCCGCTGATTCCGTTGATCTGGACTGTTGTATTTGTTTGCGGTGCAGCTTCTGCCAATATTGTTTGGCAAAAAAATCCCGGAAGCTTGATCAGTTGGCTCCTGATGGGTTCATTTGTTCTACTCGAAATCATTACCGTCTCATACATTCCAGCAATGCTTAGATGGCGGAGTCTCAAAGTTGGGGAAATTCTTGGATCAGTTGGTGTGATATTAGGTGTGCTGCTGACACTCTCTATTTTGCCGATTTCTAAATTTGCAGCGCTGCTACTTCTGCCATACTTGGCTTGGAGTCCAGTGGGAACCTACACAACCGAGGAATTAATCCAGCTTAATCCTAAAGATGCGTAGGTGTGTTACTTATATAATGCGTCCGTAGCGCGCAACCACGGAATGACTTGGGTTGGTTTCATTATTCAGCCAAGCCCACATCTGATCTCCTAGGGAAAAATGCCACCATTCTCTAGGATTGCGTTGAAATCCGGCTTTTTCCATAACTAGGCATAATAGCTGGCGATTGTCATGATATTGCTGTGCGAGTGGATGAGAAGAATTGGCAAAGTAGTCTGGATGCGATCGCTCTGACATTTCATCTATCGGCGAACCCATCTCTACAATTTCCCCCATATCATCTACCAGTGTCACATCCACAGCAGCGCCCGTACTATGAGGAGGCGGAGTTTTTTCATCCAAACTGGGTTCAGCCCAAATTTTATAAACCTCCTCCCAGATAACTTGGCTTTTGTCTGGTGATAACTCAGCCAGAGTAAGTCCCGCCATTTCCAAAGCTTCGCCAAAAGCGTAACTCACCATAAACTTTTGCACAGCCACAGGACGATAACCATCAAAAATTTGCAGACGCCATTGGGGACGCAGCAGTTGAAGGTAATTTTGGGCAGTTATTAGGCTTTCAACAACGCTTTGGCGGAGAAAATAAGGAGAGTGTTCACCATAAGGCGCACCCAATTTTTTATAAGGATGTGGAGATTCCACCGCGAACAGTTCCAAAGGAATCTCCACTAACAGTTCACCACACTCGATGATTGGTATTTTATGATAAGGTCTCATTCGTGATGTTGACAGCAAGACGACTGTTTTGTTGCTGTTCCTAACGCTTCCGGTACTGGATCGTAGCCACCCGGATGAAACGGATGACACCGCAAGATACGCCGAATTGCCAACCAACTACCGCGCCAGACTCCAAAACGTTCAATTGCTTCGATAGCATACATTGAACAAGTTGGTTGAAAACGACAAGTCGGAAGAAACAGCGGCGAGATAAACATTCGGTAGAAGCGAATCAGCAAAATCAATAATAATTTCATTGCTGTCACCTAGATCTAATAAAGTAGTAACAACAGTTATAGTTATCCATTTTGTTGTATCGTTGCTGAATTCATTTTTTGATTTAGAGTCTATTCCTCCTCTGTGGCTGCAAATTGCTGCCGTGACAATTTGGGTGTCACTCACGCTTTTTGTGGCATGGATTGTCAATCGCGTCGCCGGTAAAGATCCAGAAGTTATACGGAAAATAGTTCACATTGGCACAGGTAATGTGATTCTCTTGGCTTGGTGGTTAGATATTCCCCCAATTGTAGGTATTACGGCTTCGATTGTAGCGAGTGCAGTTACCTTATTGTCCTACCGATTTCCTATTCTCCCTGGAATTAATAGCATTGGACGCAAAAGTTTCGGGACGTTTTTCTATGCCGTTAGTATTGGTGTTCTCATCGCCTGGTTCTGGACACTGAAACAACCTCAGTATGCTGTACTCGGAATTTTAGTGATGACATGGGGAGATGGACTGGCAGCTTTGGTTGGACAGAAAATTGGTAAAAATAAATACAATATCTTTGGCAGACAAAAAAGTTGGGAAGGTTCCCTGACAATGACTGTCGTTAGTTTTATCATCAGTAGTTTGATTTTAGTGAGTGTACAAGGGAACCTTTGGCAAACTTGGCTGATATCTTTAACGGTTGCTGTAGTCGCTACTGGCTTAGAAGTTGTTTCGTTTCTTGGTATTGATAATTTGACAGTTCCTATAGGTAGTGCTGCACTGGCTTATGTTCTAAGCCAGTTGATGGCAAATGGGTAATTAAACCAGTGAACAGTTAACAGTGAACAGTTAACAGTCAGGGAGTCACGAGTCAGGAGGAGCCAGAAGTCGCAATTCTTTTTTCTTCCTTCTGAATCAAGAATTGCTGAATTCTTCTTCAAACTGATAACTGATAACTGTTCACCCTATAGCTAACGCCACGCCTTACGGCTATCGGGGAGAACCTTCGGTTCCGCTGCGCTAACGCCAGTCGCCTGCGGAGGAGCCAGTACTGAAGGAGGGTTTCCCTCCGTAGGTATCTGGCGTTGGAAACCCTCCCGCAGCGCTGGACTCACTGTTCACTGTTAAAAGCTGGGAAGTCTCAACACATCATCAGTAATCGTAGCGCCCGTGACGGTAATATCTGTACGGGTTGTGATAGATAGAGCGGTCATAAATATGCTGGGGATGGTAGCGCCTGTGTTGGTGATACCTGTTGTAATAATCATCTCGCCCACGGTACTCAATGTACTGGGGATGGTAGCGCCTGTGTTGGTAATCCCTATTGTAATAATCATCTCGTCTGCGGTAATCAATATACTCGGGATGGTGTCCGCGACGGTAGTAAGATCTGTAGCTTTGTGGGCAAGGTCTATGATAACGGTAATATCGACGAGTCTTGTAATGATGGTGTTTATGATTTTTTAGTTGTTCAGCATCAGTCTCCCAATCTTCCTGTTGAGCAACTTGCGTTCCTAATTTTTCATAGTTTGGCTGTGTTTGAATTTCTTTTTGGACAGATGCTGTGGCTACCTCTAATCCAAGACAACTGGGTAATAGTAAAGCACTAATTACGAATTTCCAAAACATTGTTTCACATTCCTTATTTCTCGTTCCCTAGCAAAACTAGGGAATGTCTACTGTGAGACTTTGGTTGAAAAAAGGATTTACGCAGTGAAACGAAAAATTAAGGCTGATTCTGCTGAAGGATAACAAAGCCTCTATAAATGCAATACCATCCGCCCAGGATGAAGGGAGTTCTTGGTGAGCGCTATCTTGATTTTTGGATAAATTTTTATTGTTTATTAAGATTTATCGCAATTATATTTTATTTGTGTGAAAGTGCCTGCGCGTAAGCGCAAAGCGGGCTGCAGGCATACGCGTAGTGGCTTTGCAGAAACTAAAAGTCAGACATAAATTCACTCCTATTGCCGAATAAGAGGCGAAATAACTACTTATCCAAGCAATTGAAGAAAAGTGGTTTTTAGCACCCACCGTAGTTTTAGCAGTGGCAATTTTTGACGTGACTATCAAGCTTGATTAATACAGCCCAAGTCTTGGCTGCAATGACACCATCAGCAACCAAAGAATAATGTGCTTGAAAATCTTTGACTGCTTTCTGTGTGCGATCGCTGAAGATACCATCAATTGCACCGGTGTAGAAACCGCAATTCTTCAGTGAAAGCTGAACGGATTTAACTATATTTCCAGTGCTATTTATCCGCAAAGTAGGCAAGCTGGCAGCTCCATCACAGATAAAATTCCAGGTAGATGCATCCACAACTCCATTCACGTTTAAATAACCAAGGCATTGAAGGAATTTAATCGCATTTTCGGTTCCTGAGCCAAAGTCACCGTCAACTGTAATTTCTAAAGCTGGTGTATAAATGGATGCTAGCCGTTGGTTAAGACGTTGTTGCATCTCTTTTACATCTTGACCTTTATTACCAATTTTCAGGGTTGGCTTGAATGTTGGGCACTGAATTGCAGTAGTCATTGCGATTTATCCGTTTGGTTTTTGATTACATAGTTAAGCTTCAATGCGTGTTGTGAGGATTACAGAAATATATTGACGCGGTGCGTCAGCGTTGCGTCACCCCTCTTTCTCCTGATCGGCAAACTAGTTCTCTACCATCCCCTGCAACTCCATCGGAGTGTAGCGTTTGTGTATAAGGGTGTAATCATTCGCAACTCTTGATAACTCAGACAATTGGGTCAAAGCAACAAGCGACACAAGAAACTTGAGATAACAGATATAATTAAACTTTAGGAGCAAAAATGTGTACGCTAAGGAAAGGCGCGAAACGCCAAGAGCCACACCTGAGCAGCTTAAACGTTTGTTCAAAATAGCTATAGACGCTAGTTTAAGTTTAAATGTGATTAACATGCTTAATTCAATTGCCGGCTACGACTGCCCGTCGGCAGAAAGGTATCTTACTTTCTGCATTAACCGTAAAAGACACGCTTAAACCTATTCAAACTTAAAAGCTACTATGCCCCCTAACCCGATGTGGTTGTGGGGGATTTTGGCATTTTTAAGGTCTTAAATGACTCAGTATCTCTGAGTCATTTCGTCATGAGTTAGTCTAAATTCCAGTTATAGAAAAATCCCTGGTAATCTTCAGTGATCATTTGCTGCCAAACTTAAAAATATTGTGGCTGATGCTACTCCTCTTTTTACATGTAATATTACTTATTTTATTTCTAACTCAGTGCAAACCTTACGGTAATCTACCCTACGAGTTCTCCTACGGAGTACGGGCACCGAAAGGAGTAAGATTGGTGTTGTTGAAATTTATCCCTTGCCTCGTCTTCTTGATGATGCTTGGACGTTGAGGTTGGGTGAAACCATAGCACTCCTAAATGATTCGTGAAAAAAGATCCCCGACTTCGAGTCAGAAGTCGGGGATCTTTTTTTTTTCAAAACTTTTTTTTTGCCTTGGTGCCTTCCGCAATATGCCTCATGCCTTAGAAGGAGTGTGAGTATAGAAGTATGTCACACATTTATTCACCAAATGTCTGCTGTCTTTTTGTTATAAGGATCTCCTGTAAATGGTTGTACGCCAGTATTGGGATATGCATCGTCTGATGGTGCAAAAATACGCATTGCAGCTTCAGAAATATATTGGGTGACTTTAGCAAGTATTTCGGAGATAGCCATAATATCAAACCCCCATTTTTTTTATCGCTTCACTTGCGATATGTCTTCTAATATATCTACTCTAGTTCTTCAAATTCTCCTTGGCTCTAATTGGCAATATATCTATATTTTCCGCAATAATCAGTGATATATAGTTGCAATACTTTAGATAAAAAAAACAATTCAAGAAACAATCAAGGATAAGGGAATGAAAGTGTCAATAATATGATTTTTTATCTTTCATCCTTCGTTTAGCATAGTTTGACATTTCACTTTACTCTTTGAGGGGTACGATCATTATTAATAATAAGTATAACTATTAAAATTCATTAAATATTTTGCAAAAATAATAATATAGTAGCCGTCAATACTCTAGTTACAAGCACTTTTTGACAGCGCTCTTTCAATAGTTGACATTATTTATGGTAAAATTTACCATAAGTCAAAGAAGTATTCTTCTAAGAGCGCTATGTCATGACTAGTTTCCCAAGTTGGAACCATGCATCTACAAATAATCAGCAACAGCAAAACACACAGAATCAAGAACTGACACTGTCTACTATTGATAACAGCCTGCTGACAGACCTTTACCAGTTGACAATGGCGGCTTGTTATGCTGGTGAAGGTGTAGAACAACGATGGGCAAGCTTTGAGTTGTTTGTCAGACGTTTGCCAGAGAATTTTGGCTATTTGATAGCTATGGGGCTGGCGCAAGTGTTGGAATATTTGGAAAAATACCACTTCAGTCCCTCTGGGATAGCGGCTTTGCAAGCAACTGGAATTTTTGCCAATGTTCCTGAGAGTTTTTGGTCACTCCTTGCTGAGGGAGGTTTTACTGGCAATGTTTGGGCGGTACCTGAGGGAACAGCAGTGTTTGCGAATGAACCTCTGTTGCGAGTGGAAGCACCTCTTTGGCAAGCACAACTGGTAGAAACTTACCTTTTGAATACCATAAATTACCAGAGTTTGATTGCGACACGTGCAGCAAGATTACGCGATGTGGCGTCTGAAAATGCAACACTGCTGGAATTTGGCACAAGACGAGCATTTAGCCCGCAAGCGTCTTTGTGGGCGGCGCGTGCAGCACTAGCTGGTGGTTTGGATGCAACATCGAATGTATTAGCGGCGCTACAACTGGGAGAAAAACCTAGTGGTACGATGGCTCACGCTTTGGTTATGGCACTGTCGGCAATGGAAGGTAGCGAAGAGCAGGCATTTACTGTTTTTCATCGTTATTTCCCAGGTGCGCCCTTATTAATTGATACTTACGATACTATTGCAGCTGCTGAACGGTTGTCTGCAAAGGTTAATTCTGGAGAAATCCAATTAGCCGGGGTTAGGTTGGATTCTGGTGATTTGGTGTCGTTGTCAAAACAAGTGCGATCGCTTCTTCCAAATGTGTCAATTTTTGCAAGTGGCGACTTGGACGAGTGGGAAATCGCGCGGCTTAAGGCTGCTGGTGCGCAGATTGATGGTTATGGGCTGGGAACGCGACTGGTGACTGGTTCTGCTGTTAATGGAGTCTACAAACTCGTAGAAATTGATAACATCCCCGTAATGAAACACTCAAGTGGTAAGGCAAGTTACCCAGGACGTAAGCAGATTTTTCGCTCTTTTGAGGGAAGTCAGGTGAAAGCAGACTCTTTGGGCTTGGTGAGTGAAGAACACGGAAGATATGGAAACGAAGAATTTCCCCAATCTTCACAAGTGCCTTTGTTGCAGTTGTTTGTTAAGGAAGGTAAACGGGTGCAACCACAACAGACTTTGGCAGAAATTCGACAAAGGACTGCCACTTCCGTTGCTAGTTTGCCAGACGAGACGCGACGTTTGGATAATCCCGTATCGGTGAAAGTTGAGATTTCTGCCCAGTTACAAGAGTTGACTCAAAAGACGAAGAACCCCCACAGGTAGAAAGGGGAGTGTTAGCGCAGCGTTAACGTTTGCGCAGCGCCCCTTTTAGGGGCTAGTGGACCGTAGGTCGCCGTAGGCTGGGAGTCAGAGAGTGAGAGAGAATAATTTTTGACTACTAATGACCAATGATCAATGACTAATGACTAATAACTATGAAAGTTGCTCTGTTTGGTACGAGTGCCGATCCACCAACTGCCGGACACCAAGCGGTTATTCGTTGGCTATCAGACCATTTTGATTGGGTGGCAGTTTGGGCGGCAAATAATCCATTGAAGTCGCATCAAACCCCTTTGGAACATCGGGTAGCGATGTTACATTTGTTGATTTTGGATATAGATTCGTCAAAGCATAATATTGCTTTGGAACAGGAATTAAGTTACTTGAGAACGCTGGAAACATTGGAGAAATCAAAAAAACGTTGGTCAGAGGCGGAGTTTACCTTAGTAGTTGGTTCAGATTTACTAGCTCAATTGCCGCGCTGGTATCGTATTGAAGATTTGTTGCAGCAAGTACAACTTTTGGTCATACCGCGCCCAAGATATGCAATAGATGAATCTAATTTACATATTGTGCAAAAACTCGGAGGGAAAGTCACGGTTGCCAAGTTTATCGGTCTAGATGTGTCCTCAACAGCTTATCGTGAAAATGGCGATCGCGAAGCCCTGACACCTCTGGTCGTTGATTATATTCACAAAGAGCATTTGTACAAATGTCTACCCGAAAATTTAACTTGTTAAACTATAAGCACTTTTGCCAAGCAACTCCAAATTTAAAATTCCAAATTGCATTCAATTGAAAACGGCTATATGCCAGGACACAACAAAATAAAGATTGTACACGCGCTAAAACAACCACCTTTAGCAGATTTCAAGGTTGGTGTTGATAATGTTATTTTCTCTGTAGATACTGCACAAAATCGACTGCTGGTTCTATTAGTGATGAGACAGCAGGAGCCATTTTTAAACTCTTGGAGTCTTCCTGGTACTTTGGTGCGTCAAGGTGAGTCTTTAGAAGATGCCGCGTATCGGATTCTGTCTGAAAAAATAAGGGTAAAAAACCTTTATTTAGAGCAACTTTATACCTTCGGAGGACCATCACGTGATCCCCGAGAAGCAAGCGATAGTTATGGTGTACGTTATCTATCGGTGAGTTACTTTGCCCTCGTGCGATTTGAGGAAGCAGAATTGATTGCTGATGGAGTCACTGGAATCGCTTGGTATCCCGTGAAGCAATTGCCGCAACTAGCTTTTGACCATAACAAAATTTTGGCATACGGACACAGACGTTTACGAAATAAGTTGGAGTATAGTCCAGTCGCGTTTGAAGTGTTGCCAGAAGTGTTTACTTTAAATGATTTATATCAGTTATATACTACAGTTTTAGGAGAAATATTTTCTGATTACTCTAATTTTCGAGCGCGTTTACTCAAGTTAGGATTTTTATCAGATACAGGAATAAAGGTGTCGCGTGGTGCTGGTCGTCCAGCTAGTTTATATAAATTTGATGCGGAAGCTTTTGCTCCTTTTAAGGATAAACCTTTGGTTTTTCTTTAATTGAAACATTGGCAAGAAAAGACGTAATTATCTATAATCCTTAATCCAATATGAAGATAGCGATCGCTCAACTTAATCCTACCATTGGTGATTTGCCAGGAAATGCCCAAAAAATTCTAGAGGTGGCACGAAAAGCAGTTGCAGATGGTGCACGTTTATTACTAACGCCAGAACTTTCTTTATGTGGCTATCCACCCCGTGATTTATTGCTTAATCCTAGTTTTGTTCAAGCAATGGACATTGCTTTAGAACAACTAGCACAAGATTTGCCTCCAGAACTCGCTGTGTTAGTAGGCATGGTTGAAGAAAATGTAAAAGCACACAAGACGGGCGGTAAAACTTTATTTAATAGTATCGCTTTGTTAGAAAGGGGAAAAGTCAAGCAAGTTTTTCACAAGTGCCTTTTACCAACTTATGATGTTTTTGATGAAAATCGCTATTTTGAACCAGGTTCAGAAGCTAGTTATTTTACCTTAGATGATATTCGTATTGGCGTCACGATTTGCGAAGATTTATGGAATGATGAGGAATTTTGGGGTAAGCGAAGTTATGTCACGAATCCAATTGCTGACTTAACAATTTTGGGTGTAGATTTGATTGTGAATTTGTCGGCTTCTCCTTATAGTGCTGGCAAGCAGAAGTCTCGCGAAGCAATGCTTAAGTATAGTGCAGTGCGTTTTCAGCAACTGATTCTCTATGCCAATCAAGTCGGGGGGAATGATGATTTAATTTTTGATGGTAGAAGTTTTGCTTTGAATCGTCAGGGTGAAATAGTCTGTCGTGCCTGTGGTTTTGAAGAGGATTTGAGAGTTGTGGAATTTGATGAAGTGCAACGAGATTTGCACTCAGGTTCTATAGCGCCAGAATATGAATCTCAAGATGAGGAAATTTGGCACGCTTTGGTTTTAGGATTGCGAGATTATGTTCGTAAGTGTGGCTTTTCTAAAGTTGTGCTGGGTTTAAGTGGTGGAATAGATTCTTCATTGGTGGCGGCTGTTGCTACCGCAGCATTGGGTAAAGAAAATGTCCTCGGTATCCTGATGCCTTCGCCCTACAGTTCTGAGCATTCTATCAGCGATGCTTTGGCATTAGCAGAAAATATTGGTATGAAAACTCATATCCTACAGATAGGGGAGTTAATGCAAGGCTATGACAAAACGTTAGCTGAGTTATTTGCCCGAACAGAGTTTGGACTGGCAGAGGAGAATATTCAATCCCGGATTAGGGGCAATTTATTGATGGCAATTTCTAATAAATTTGGCCATCTGTTGCTATCGACTGGTAATAAGTCAGAAATGGCAGTTGGTTACTGCACTCTTTACGGCGATATGAATGGGGGTTTGGCGGTGATTGCTGATGTGCCCAAAACCCGCGTTTATTCGATTTGCCATTGGTTAAATCGCAATGGTGAAATGATCCCACAAAATGTTTTAACCAAAGCACCCAGCGCCGAACTCAAACCCGGTCAACTTGACCAAGACTCGCTACCGTCTTACGAGGTTTTGGACGACATATTGCAACGGTTGATTCACGATTACCAATCTCCAGAACAAATTATCGCTGCAGGTCATGACCCAGAAATAGTAAGCCGAGTGACTAATTTGGTGGTGCGTGCGGAGTTTAAGCGACGACAAGCACCCCCCGGATTGAAAATTACGGTTCGCGCCTTCGGAACTGGTTGGCGAATGCCTATTGCTAGTAAATGGGCGTCTTTGCAATTCAAAATTCAAAAAAAGATTCTTCATTAGGACTTACGCAAAAACTCTTTTAAACTCACTTATTTACCTATGCGCTAATGGGACTTTAGAACTTTCTGGCAGAAAAAGTGGCTGAAAGCCTTTGTGGATAAGGCAAATACGTCAACTTTGCTAAAAGTGCCTCAAACCAAGCTACAACAACACGGCGAGGCTTCATCGATCTAAAAGCCTTGCCTGTTCTACGATTGAAAGGATTTTGAGCCTAATTTTTTAAAAAGTCCCACTACTTATATCAAGTCCGGATGATCACTTGTCATTGCGAGCGGAGCGGTAGCGTAGCGTGGCAATCTCAAACCCTTGCGATTGCTACCCTATGGCTGACGCCACGCCTTACGGCTATCGGGAAGCCGCTTTGCGTCTACGTTTCACTGCGTTCCACTCGCAATGACATACCTTTAAATTTTTACGCCGACTTACTTACATAAACAATGAAAAAAACAATTGAATAATTAAAATCTATGGAATTAGTATCTTTTATTCCTATCCATTGTATATGTGTAAAGGAAATTATCATAGCTACTATTTCAAAGATTTGGCTTGTGCTGCGAAGATTTAGAGATAGACAATCTTGGATGTTCTACATAAAAAATAAAGATTGTCTAATCAATTTCATCTTCTATTTAACCCTCTAAGTGCATAAGTTGATTTTCCAGAAATCTATGAATGAGTAGAAGGCGACTGATTCAAGCTAAACATTTGCGTAAGCGTTCAGGTAGGGCTTAATTCAGACTTTTGTCAATGGGTCTACCTTGGACTACAAACAACACAACAATATTTTTATCAATAAATAAAAATGACATTATCACCAGATACCCATATTGCTGCCATTTCCTTTGAGCATGACATTCAACGACTAACGGATGATTTTACTGGACGAGATTGGATATTCAAGAGAATAGGTGAATGGTTGAAAAATAAAAGCGATCGCTTTTTTATCCTGACTGGGGAACCGGGGGTGGGCAAAAGCGCAATTGCTGCTCAACTGATCAAAATTGACAAGAACGACATTAAAGCCTTTCACTTCTGTCGAGCAGGGGACGTGGAAACTGTTAGACCTGGGCGTATACTTCGGTCTTTAGCAGCTCAGTTAGGGAAAAACCTACCACTACACGGGCAAGCTTTAGCAAATACCATTAAGCCTGTTCACCTGCGAGTAGAGGTCAACGTTAAGATTGAGTCTATGACCGGAAGTCAGCTTACAGGAGTCTATATCGAATACCTGAAAGAAAGCGATCCGGATAACGAATTAGATATCCTCATCCGAGCACCCTTGGCAGAGTTGGAGAAGATGTATGCCCAACAGCAGCAAAAGCCACCTGATGCAGCAGTCATCTTGATTGACTCTTTGGATGAAGCCGTGACCACTACAGGGGATGAAAACGACGTGAAGCAGAAGCTTTGGGCTATGCTTGCCTACGCACTAATGCTGATGATAAATTAGCAAGTTTATTAATTGTTCATAATGCGTTGCCACAAAAAAGTCAGTATGATCTCAGAGTTTTAGATGAAGCGAAGAAAGTCGCAGAATTAATTGAGGAAAGTGGGACGAAGATACAAGACCTGCACGACTTAGCAATAGCCCTTACTCAAGCTGAGCGCTTAAGCGAAGCCCAAGAGATTATAAGTAGAATAAATGACGTTACTGTGAAGGCTGAAACACTAGGAAAGTTGGCAGTAGCCTTTGCAAAGAAAAAAGATAATGAGCAAGCGATCGCCATCTTCAACCAAATCAAAATACTGATAGGCGGAATCAATGACCAATCTTTGAAAGTAGAGGCATTGCGGAAGTTGGCAGTAGCTTATCTACAAACGGAATTGGTGTCGCAAGCAAAGCCTATTTTTAAAGAAGCAATAGCAATAGCACTGACAATAAAAGACATAAAGATACTGAGTCAATTAGCAGTAGCTTTAGCCCAGGCTGGAGATATTGAGAACGCTAATATACTTTTTATTGAAGCTAAAAAACTGACAGAGGGAATTGAAAACAATTTTAAGAAAGCTGAAACCCTGCGGGAGTTAGCACTAGACTTCGCATTGAGTAAGTTTGTAGAGGAAGCTAAGGCTACTTTTAACAAAGCAGAGGAAGTGGCACGTAACATTGCTCAAGATTTCAAACAAGTGTACCCGCTGCTGGAATTGGCGAAAGTCCTGGCACTTGCTGGTGAAGTCAATAAGGCGATCGCAATTTTTGACGAAGCCATAAAAGTTCCAAACGCTATTGAGGAAGGGTGGGAACAGGCAGAGATCCTGCGGAAGTTTGCAGAAACCTTAGTTAAGGCTGAGTTTGTAACGGAAGCGTGTGTAGTTTTCACCGACGCGAGGAAAGCGGCACGCAGCATTAGGGGAAACTGGGAGCAAGCAGAGGCATTGCGAAACTTGGCAGCAGGTTTGGTGCAGACTGGATTAACGGAAGAAGTACGTCAGTTCTTCACTGAAGCTGAGAAACTTGCACTCAAAAAGGGAAGTGACGCGCAACAGGAACAAGTACTATGTAAATGGGCTGTCGTCTTAGAGCAAGCTGGCTTTACCGATAAAGCGAGTGCAATTTGCAACAATGCCGATAAATTTGCACAAGCAAAGCAAGACATGGCTCGAATGAAGGAACGGGCAGAAGGTGTGCGTGAATTTGCAAACGCCTTCAATCAGATTGGCAGTCACACAGAAGAAGAGTGGGAGTTGTTAGAAGCTATAAATCAAGCTGAAAACTCCACAGAAGTATGGAAAATCGTACAGACTGTAGTAAATTTCAAACTGTTTGAGCAACCACCACCAGATCAGTTGGTATTATTACTAGCTATGGCTCAGCAATTCCCCGCAGCTATTAAAATTGCACAAGCCATCAAAGACGACCAAGAGCAGATATCCATACTGAGTGAATTGGCAGCAACTATAGCTTGGATGGGCTGCTTCAAGGAGGCATTGAGTATTTTTGGATTCAAAAACGGACAAAGTCAATTTTTAAATGCTTTAGTGGAATGGATATTTGCTTCTGAGAAGGTTGAGCAAAAGCGATGGTTAGAGATCCTGCAAGAAACAATACGTATTTTTGGGTGGATGTATCCGTATTGGCATAAAGTTTATGACCAGTTAGTTTCTGAAAGCAGTAGAGGAACATCTCCTATTTCTGAGAATCCAATACAGGCAAACAAAAGAAAGCGGAATCCAGCTTCTGAACAAATACAAACAAGTAAGAATTCTAGGCTCAAGTTAGTCTTACGTCGTAATGTTAGCTCAATAATTATCTCCCCCGAACAAGCTCAACGCCTTGAAATTTGCATTCACGAAGCTACTGCTATTCTTTATCACAACATCCCCAAAAATAAACTATCAACTATCGAAAGTATTGAAAGAATTATATTAGAGCAAATTCTCCAGAGCGTCATTACGAAAATTGCCGTTTTCCACCAAGGTTTTGAATAAGTGTTTAAGGTTACATTTTAACAAGGAATAAGAGGAGATGGAAGAGCGTACTTACAGCCCTTTGCAAATGGTAGACAACCTATATATGGGTAATAAAAAGCTAAAATTAATCAATGGTTTCAACTGGAAGCCGCTAAATTCAAATTGTCTTCATGTTTTGTTCTCGATCATAATGCTCTCGATTTTAGGTATGGCTGATAGTAGTTTTGCCTTTGAAGCAAAAGTAAAAGAGGAAACATTGCAAACTTACTGGTACCCGCTCCCAGGAGAACGCTCTGATAAGACATTACAAAGATCGACTACGGTTTATATATTATATTGTCGTCTTGTAGATCACTGGTGCTATTTAGAAAATTATAAAATTTCGCAAAAAAGAATCAGACATCTCCGGCGATGGGTTATGAGAGATCAACTTTGTTCTAATGATACTATGGATAGTAATAGTAGTCCTTTGTTCTCTTGTAAATCAAAGGCTAATTATTCTACTCTAGATGCTCTGCTCAAGGTGAGAAATTTTTATTGTGATGAAAAAAATCCGTTTTACTGGTTTGACTATAAAGTAGAAAACCATATAGTAGTAAACTATTTTTGTCCAATAAAAAGATGAGTAAAAAACGTCAATACATTGATTTAAATCTAGAGTTGCGAGATCTAGATATATCAAACAACACATTCAAAGTTTCTATTCCCATTTCTACTGTTGGTGAAACTCGCGAAGCATTTCCAGCCCCTTATATTTCTGAAGAAATAGAAGAGTATTTGACAAGGCTAGAAAGAAAAAATAATCTTCCACTTTCAGAATTGGTAGAGTTTGGGAAACAGATAACAGCACGGTTATTTCCATCATTAGAAGTTACCAATTTATTTCAAAGAGCAATTGAAAAAGCAGGTCAAGACGGTTACATTCGCCTGCGACTAGTGATTAAGCATCCAAAATTAGCTCAAATACCTTGGGAGTTTTGCTATTTTCCTCAACCAGAAGGTGAAGATAGCTATGATAATTTTCTGGTTCTAAATCCTAAATATTCGATGGTACGCTATGAGCCGATAGATTCTTCTCCATCGAAGATTGAGAAAGAGAATCAAGAAAGTTTGCGTCTCTTGGCAGTGACAGCAGATCCAATAGGAAACCTGCAATTGAAGATGGAGCAGAAAGCGATAGAGAAAGCATTAAAAGGATTTAATGTAAAGGGAGTTAACCTAAATTGGGAACCTTTTATCAATAATCCAACAGTTGATGATTTGATTTCCGAGTTACATAAAGGGGCTGATTTATTTCACTTTGCTGGTCATGGTGTATTTACAGAAAAAGAGGTTTTTAATTCTCGTGAGCAGGCAAGGTTTGTTATCAATGAATCAGAGTTCAATAGCTTACAAAGAAACCAAGTTCGTTTTCTTTCTACCTCACCAGAAATAGAAGATTCTAGAGGGATAGGAAATCTAGTTTTACTTAACAAGAAAACAGAAGATACTTATGAATTATTTCCTGCTAATGAATTAGCAATACATTTACAGCAAGCAGGTGTCAGAGTAGCTGTTTTGGGCGCTTGTGAAACTGGACGACGTGATGGTGTTTCTCCTTGGACTGGAATTGCACCTGCTGTGATGAAACAAGGTATACCAGCAGTGCTAGCAATGCAGTATAAGGTGTCTGATAGTGAAGCAATCGCCTTTAGTAAGCGATTTTACACCGCGCTAGCAGCTGGACTAACCCTTGATGAAGCTGTATCTCTGGGACGACGAGAAATGTACAACGAGTCAAAGCAAGGATATGAATGGGCTATACCCGTGCTTTACATGCGTTCGCCTGATGGAATTGTTTTCCCGGAAATTACCAAAAGAGAATTACCAACAGCAAATGCTTTGCGAGTAGAGGGTGAAGCAGAGATTAAGAGTATTAAGGGAGGAAAGTTTAGTGTTATAGACATTGAAAAAGTTGTTAAAGCTACTCACATTGGAGGAAAGTTGGTAGCTGATACTGTAGAAAATTCTAACGCTGCAGTAATTGTGATAAAAGAAGCATAGGCATCATTGGAGTTAATTTTTATTGTTTGGTTCATGGCCACTTTTGTCCTCTTTCCCAAATCGCATCCCATATTTTTACTATTGCTTCACGCTTACCAAGGTTGAAGATAACAGGAGTTAATCCCCAAATATCTGCTAATTTGAATATTGAATGTTTGAGAAGGAAGATCCCTACTGGATTTACAATTCCTTTGATGGTGTAAAAAGTATTTCTCTTATGGCGAATCAAACTCCAATCCCTGTTGTTGTCATTGGTGCTGCGGGCAAAATGGGTCGCGAGGTCATTAAAGCGGTGACGCAAGCAGCAGATATGAATCTTGTAGGTGCGATAGATACAACAGCTGAATATCAAGGTCAGGATGCAGGGGAACTGGCGGGTTTAAGTGAACCTTTGGAAATTCCAATTACCAATCAATTGGAACCGATGCTGGCGTTTGCATCTCAAGGAAAACAGCTAGGGGTGATGGTAGATTTTACTCATCCTAGTTCTGTGTATGACAATGTTCGTAGTGCGATCGCCTATGGTCTTCGTCCAGTTGTGGGTACCACTGGCTTAAGTCAAGAACAAATTCAAGATTTAGCAGAATTTGCTGATAAGGCAAGTACGGGGTGTTTAATTATTCCCAATTTTTCTATTGGTATGGTACTGCTGCAACAAGCAGCAGTTGCGGCTTCTCAACATTTCGACCACGTGGAAATTATTGAACTGCATCATAACCAAAAAGCTGATGCCCCCAGCGGGACAGCAATTCAAACTGCTCAGATGTTAGCAGAAATAGGTAAAACATATAACCAGCCTCTTGTGGAAGAAACGGAGAAATTACCAGGAGCACGAGGTAGTACAGCCGAAGAAGGCGTTAGAATTCATAGTGTGCGTTTACCAGGACTGATTGCGCATCAAGAGGTGATTTTTGGTGCTGCTGGTCAAATTTATACTCTAAGACATGATACGAGCGATCGCGCTTGCTATATGCCAGGAGTATTACTAGCAATTCGCAAAGTCCTCCAGTTAAAGTCGTTAGTATATGGATTAGAAAAAATTCTTTAACAGTAAACAGTAAACAGTGAACAGTTATCAAGCAATTGATGACTGATGACTGATAATTGATAACTGATTTAAAAAATTCAGCACTCACCACTTAGAAGACAGCACTCATGATCGTCCCATTAACTCGCCAAAAATTTGAACAACTCATTCCCCTAATTGCCACTGGTCCGCAGTACAAATACTACTGGGGGAAATTTCCAGACTTTTTACAACGGCTGCTGATTTCTGTCGTGGCGGTAGCTGTTGTTTTCGTGATTAAAGTCATTTTGCGGGTTGATTTTGGTGGAATAGTCTTTTTGCTCGGGCTCATTGGTGCCCTTTACTGGCTGTGGGGACCAGTGTTTTGGGCGAGTATGCGGAATGTGAAAAGCCGTCGTTGTAAGTACAGCGGTTTTCTCCGTGGTCGAGTGCTGGATTATTGGATTGCAGAAGAGTTAATGGGTAAACAGGAAACCGTTGATAACAAAGGCGATTTGGTGATTGTCGAAAACCGAGAAAAACGCATTCACTTAGAAATAGGCGATGATACAGGATTTACTGCTGAGTATAAAGCGCCACTGCAATCTGCCTACAAAGTTATTGCTCGCGGTCAGAGGGCAGAACTGTTGGTGATGTCGAATCGTCCAGATTTAAGCAGTATTGATGAAATTTCCGATATTTATATTCCTAGTCGCGACTTGTGGGTGAGTGATTATCCTTCTATACGTCGCGATTTCTTTACTGAGGTGAGTAGTCGCCTGCGCCGTGATGAAGAAGATGAAAGACCGCGTCGCCGTCGCCGTAGGGTGGAGAGGTAGAAGCGGTTTCATTTTCAATTGTTTTAACCCCCTACACCCTTACTTACACCGTTAGGCGATCGCGCCCAGCGTCTAAGCCTCACCTTGGCGTTGCCCTTATACCCTTACACCCTGCCTTACAGCCATTGACTTTTACTCTTTGGTTTATGACTCAGCACTAGAAGACTGACTAAAAATAGGGGAAAGGTAGGCAACTAAAAGACCGATGATAAAACCGGAAATGTTGCGAACCAGGGGTAGCCAGTCGCTTGTTCGTGTCACTACTGGTCCAATACCAAAGGAGATAAATAAGATTCCCCATAGAGGAGAGAAGATTAAAGCCCATTGCCAAGCAAAAACTTGTCCTTCGCGACGAGGTTGAGCTGCAAATCCACAAATGACTCCACCAATTGCAGAAGAAATCAAAGTGAAAATCCACTGCTCCCGTGGTAATCCGGGAACAACTGCGCAACCTCCCTGAACCAAACAATTTTTGACTGTTTCCATTGCTTGTAGGATAGCTTGGTCTTCGCCTTCTTCTCGCACAAAGTACAAATTACCAAAGCGGGTTTGTAATTCAATCCAAAAAGTACGCGGTAGAAGTTCGTAAACAGCGTCACCCACACTAAAGCTGAGAATGTTACCGCCACGGGAATCAGCAACTAGCAAAATGCTTTTGTCATCTAAACCCCAAAAAGGAATAACAGCTCGACCTGGAGTACGGTCATATTGAGTTAATACTCGGAGTTTCCAGCCAGTTTCCGTTTGAAATTGTTCTAGTTGCTTAACAAGATTTTCTTCTTGAACGCTGGTAAGAGACTTAGCTAAGTCTACAACTGGGGTTGGGGTATCAGGTAATAGTTCGGGATTGTCATAAGCGTATGCGCTGGGAGAATGCGTCATCCAAATTGACCCAGCAAGGAAAAATACTGTTACAAAAGCCAGAATTCGTTTCCAAAAACTTTGCTGCATGAGCTTTTATATACAAATCTCAACAGGAAAAGTGAACAAGTTGTTTTAAAAGAGTACTGGAAAGTGAGACTTCTTTACACTTTTTAACTCTAATCTAATCTAATATCTCAGATCTAGAACTCACTGAGCAAGCTTGTCTGTAAGGTTAGGATATGAAAATAAGGGCGTAATGCCTTGTGTCCCTGTTCTCATAGAGACTTACACTAATTCGCGCGGGAGCATGAAAGCTCCGACACTCTATTCTTTATCAGACCAATTCTCAGATTCTGTCTGACGGTGGGAATCCTGTTCATCAAAACTGTTTTCCCCACTACCTAGGTTGTAGTCATTGTATTCGTTGTAATTCTTATTATTCCCGTATCCTTGTGCAGGTGTGAAGCGGTTCTCCTGCCTTAGTAGGGCTTGGCGTTCTTGTAATGTCAGCTTTGCTTTTTGAGATGGCGATAGACGCTCAACTGTTCGCCTTGAAGATTTGGAGCGTGTGAAGGTTTTCCAAGCAGCTTGCACACCAACCATAAAACTACGCGTGCCTGTTTGAACGTTTTGTGCTTGCTTTTTAGCACTATCCAAACTTTGATCCACTTGTTTAACCACTTGACCAGCACTTTTAACACCTTCACTGACATCATCAGTTAAGTCAGTGATTTCCAAGCTAGTCATGCGAATTGCATCGAGAGTGGGTGGCAACTCTCTATAAAGAGTGTCAAATAATTTTTCTGCACTGCGAGCTGCTCTTGCTAATTCCTGCAAAGCTGGTATCGCCGCCACCAAAACAGCAGTCAGACTGGCGGCGACTAGGAGTATGGACAGTCCCAGCCAAAACAGGGGGTCAATCACTTTAATATCTTCTATTAACTATCTAAATGTTGAGGAATAGTATCGGATTTTTCTTGAGCACTTTGTTGCTTCATTGCTTGGGTTTCCCGCAAACTAGCATCAATGCCTGCTGAGATTGCCTCCCGTAGTCGGTCTAAAGTATCATCCCAGTTAGAGCGTGCGTTTGCAGAAAGGCGGTCTGCCTGTATTTGAACACTTGTTGAAATATCTTCTGCCAATTCTGGCAAAGCACTGGCAGATTTCTTCAAGAGTTGACGGGTTTCGCGTCCTGTGCGTGGAGCTATGAGCAACCCAGTTAAAGCACCAATGGTTGCGCCTAGCATCATACCGCCAATAAATGATCCAGAACGGTTGTTAGACATCTTTTTGTTTCTCTCCTTACACCCATTCTATGTGGGTTTTCACGCCTTGCAAAATCCAAAAGATTTTATCTTCTAAATTTAGAGAGACAATTGATCAGCCAGAAAGGTTGCCCTTACTGCCTACTTTCTCTTTTTGACTAATTTTGCTCGGAATCTCAGAAAATTACTCTGCCAGACTTGCTGTCCAAGTGCAACTAGACTGAAAATCTGTCGCAGCCGCTGGATTTGTAGTCGTGCTGGTTGATCTTTCTGCCGTAGATTATTAATATTCCCAAGACTAGTGTAAAGAGCTTGTGGTGCTGTATATAGTACTGCATGGGAACTACGTTCAGCAGCAATAAAGATATTAGCTATTCTTGTGAGTCGCCTCTTCACTCGCCGCACTCGCCAAGCCACGTAGAGAAGAATCAGCGAGATCAGTATGTTGATGACGACAACCACTGTAACCATTGCTTAATTTTGTTGCACCACTGTAATTTTTGCTCTTATGATGACTTTAATTGAAGCTATGAAAATCAGTCTTAAGTTGAGTTTTCGCCAGTATATCAGGCGCTAAGTGGGCTGCTACTAAAGTGAAATAAATTTTTAGATTTCTTTAAGAAGAAGTTAGGGCATGTTTTTTCAAATCATCCACAGAAACCGCTTCCAAAGCTCTGGCGTGAGTTGCGCTAAGGATGACAGGAGGAGCAACGCCAGCCTCAACAGCTTCTTGCCAGCGACCAGCACATAAACACCAGCGATCGCCTTCTTTCAAACCAGGAAATTGATATTCGGGAACTGGGGTACTAAGGTCGTTTCCTCGTGATTTGGTGAATTCAAGGAATTCTGTTGTCATTTGGGCGCAAACAACGTGTAACCCGAAATCCATACCACCTGTGTTACAAAACCCATCGCGATAATATCCAGTCACGGGAGAAGAGCAGCACAATTCTAGCTTTGTGCCGAGTACGTTTGTTGCTTCTGTCATCGCCAATTCCTTTAAGTTTGTGTGACTGTTTAAAAGCCAATCAAATATAATGCCTCAGTCGTTCGAGTCACGACTTTAGCGACCTTACTTTATGATATAAGAAATTTTCTTAGCCATTTTAAAATCGTTATATCTATGAGTTATGAGTGATGAGTTGTCACTTTTGGTGTTCACTCTTCACTCTTCACTCTTGAACGCCAGACGCACGCCAGGTCGTACCATCGGGGGAACCCCAACGCTCTTATCCTGCGACGGGAAACCCGTCTATGTCCTGCGGACACGCTTTGCTATCAGCACTGGCTCGGCAACGCACTGGCTCCTCAAGTCGGGAAACCTGAGATCTTGCACTATTCTCAAAACCCTAGTGGGAACGGCCACGCCTTACGGCTATCGGGTGGGCACTGTCCACAACGTAAAAATAAGGTTTTGAGCGAACTCTAGGCAGTGCCCACCTTACAAAAATTGCAATAACGCAACTGGTGCAAGATGTGAGGAAACCCGCCCACAGCGCTGGCTCTTCCTAACTCCTTAGTGACTCCATTGATGCAAGCCGTACAACAAGTTGACGATGCGGCTCTTTTCCTCGGCTGAAGGTTTCTAAGTCACCAAATTCTTTCAAAAAAGTGTGAATTTGACGGCGTTCGGCTGAACTGAGTGACTTGATTTCTGCTTCTTGACCAGAGGAACGCACTTGCTGGGCTGCTGCTTCAGCTATCGCGCGAATTTCCGCGTATCTCCTAACGCGGTAGCCGTTCAATTCAACAGTGTAAGAGGCTTGTTCCCCCTGTAGTTGACTTAAGTTGAGAATAGAATTTGCTAGATACTGAATCGCATCTAGCACTGAACCATCGGGACCCGTTAAAATTTCGATTTGTTCGGATGATAAATTGCTTTCACCAATTGTCAACCAGTAACTATCCTGTTCTGGGGATTCTTCATCCTCAGCGACGGCTGTTTCTTTCTCACCTTTTATATCATCAACAGATAGCCCACTAAGTTGCAGCAGCGTTTTCAACCACTCCTGACCTCGTTTCATTCGACTGTCTGTCATCATTACCCTGTAGTCTTTTTCTTAGAACTTTTTGGTTCAAACGGCAGCGTTTTTTGTTTTGCGCTTTCTTCTTCTTTCTCCTGAGTATCTACAATTTTTTGTAGTTCCTCGCTCAGGGGTTCACGCGTGAGAATATAGGTTTGCAATGTCTGGAAAATATTACCAATCACCATATACATCAGCACCCCAGCTGGCAGCGGGAAGAACAAGAACATCCCTGAAAAAATTACAGGGGTGATTTTGTTAACAGTGTCCTGCTGCGGGTTGGCATTCGTGGTATTTTGCCCAGAAAGCATTTGGCTGACGTAAAGGGTAATACCAAACAGGATAATCATGGCGACAATATCCCAGTGAACAATGCCGCCTGGATCAATTGCACCAACTCTACCTAAGGCATCAATAAAGAGAAATCCTTGATTTGCGGCGAGTCCGGGAATTGTTCCTTGGATTGTAACATCTCCCGGCTGTAAGGCTTCTATATTACCCTCAGCATCAATTCTTATCCTTTCCTCCCCTTTGGTAATTTTCCATTCAGGGATTAACTGAGTATCGGGGTGTTCTGCTGAAAGTGCCTGAAAAGGTTTACCCTCCTGAGTTTGATACTCTATCTTCGTATGTTCTCCCACCGCTAATTTGTTGCCGCCAGGAAGGATGGCATTTACCTTAACGTGTTCCCCTTCAGAAATATAAATATTTTGTGGGGGAGTGGCAAAGGCTTGCGGTTGAATTCTTTCGATTTGTTCGGCAGGCAAGACTTGGAGATTCACGCTATAGTTGACTCCAGCAAAAGGTGAACCCCGCAAAGTGGCAAATAGTGCCAGTAAAACTGGCATTTGTAGCAGCAGTGGCAAACAACCTGCAAGCGGGTTGCCAAATTCTTTTTGGACGTTCATCATTTCTTCCTGCTGCTTTTGCGGATCGTCCTTATATCGCTCTTTAACTTCTTGCATCCGCTTATTCATCAGGGGTTGGACGATCCGCATCCGTCGCATATTGCGAATTGAACCAGCACTCAGGGGATAGAGCGCGAAGCGGATGATCAATGTTAATGCTACAATCGCTAGTCCATAGCTAGGCACAATGCTATAGAACAAGTCTATGATTGGCAGCATCACGTTGTTCGAGAGAAACCCGATACCAAAATCCATTATTCTGAATTCAACCTGAGATACTGTAAATTGACATCATCTAATTTATCTAAATCATGATTTAGATTGCGACTAGCGTGGTACTACGGATAGCCGCACATTATATGAGTAGGGGAAATAATGAGAGTCAGGAAGTGAGGGAGTCAGAAAGTGTGGGAGTGTGAGGAAATATTCCTCCCTCATTCGCTCCCTTTCTCCTGTTTTCCCTCATTCTCTTTATCACTTTTCAGCGCCCGCATAATTGGGATTTTTGGCTCTGACTTTTTCTTCAATGTAGTCATAAATTTCCCTAAACTTAGGAAGCGCCCGTATTTCCAGACGGCTACCGTCTCTTAAGGTTATAACCATATCTCCCCACAAGCCAATACCACGGGGAATTTTAGCCATTTTGACAATTTCTGAGTAAATGACGTCGCTGCGAGAACGTCCCATCCAACCACCCATGACGGAGATCCTGCGATCAGTGATACGATAGCGTAGCCACAATGCCCTAACAATCGCCCCAACAGTCAATGGCAGACCAACAATAGTGAATCCAATCAATATACTTGTGATTAAATCCCCAATATGTGGACCACCCTCATAATAAACTTCTTCACGAATGCCCATTGAACACCTCAGCTTGTTCCAATAACTGCTCTAATTCTTGCAGAAATTGTTGGGTCACGCACTTCGTATCTGCTACTGGTTTCACAACAACTACAATCCGCCATCCTGGTGACATTTTGGGCAACAACCGATACAAAGCTGCTGCAATTTGGCGTTTGAGGCGGTTACGAACAACTGCTCGTTTGCTAACCTTTGTACTAATCGAAATTCCTATTTGGGCTGGAGTAAGATGCTTTGTGTTTTTTGTGTTTACACTTTCAGGAGCCGTATTACAAGAAGGCTTAGAGGAAGGAGATGGTCGTAATGCTCTCAATGTTATATGTGAACCATGACGACGGATTCCTTCACGGAAAACTGCCTGAAAATCTCTTCGGGATTTTAGCCGATTTGCCTTGGGCAATGCCACAATTGCTATAATTAGCTTTTTTCTGCTCTAAACGCTCAAACGGTGGCGTCCCTTTTTCCTTCTTGCCCGGATGACATTTCTACCATCTGGAGTTCGCATTCTAGCGCGAAAACCTGAGGTTCTTTTTCTCTTGCGACAAGTGCCTTCCAATGTTCTCTTCATGTTTTTATCCTCTTAGACAATTATCATAAAAAAAGTCACGATTCGCTATTATATCATAAAATTTGTTTTTTGAAATCCAGCAGTAATGCTAAAGCTAGAAAGCCGTCATCAGTCATTTGTCTATTGTCAAGGATAACGGCAAAACTCTAACCATTCCTGTGCAAAGCAGGTAGTGGTAATTTATTTGGCTTTGTTTGACTCACTAATGACTAGACAAGATTGCAAAAGTAACAATAGCCACTCTTGTGAGGATCTTGTGAGCAAAGGGTAAAAATTTAAGAGGAAAGGGTTTTTCTTATTCTTTTCCCCCTTACCCCTTACCCTTTTCCCTAGAACTGCCACGAAGTCTACTGATGATTGATGAGTCATGGCTTAACTAATGCTTATGATCCACGTGCCGATGTAGCGCGATAATGGCACATCGCCGGGAGACTGAATTGAGCAGTTAAAATAAAACATTCCCCCAGAAGACGGGTTTTTCACGTTAGAGAGAATCAACTCAACATCAGTACCTGCTGGTACTGCTTCTTGGGGAAAAATTTCAAGAACGTGATTTTCTTTATCCCACTTCACGTCTGAGAGTGCAATCTTTTTGCCTTTAGCCTTGACCTCAATTTCCTTGCTGTCAAAGGTTCCTTGGTAGTAATTAGGATAAGAAATGACAAATCGAGCAACTGCTGTTTTCATCTTTTTGCTAGAAATTTTCAGTCTGTATCTGTCCCAGCCATTGGTTTGACCGCCAAAATCTAATCGGAACGGTAGCTGATTTTCGCCTTTGACACCACTAAATATCGTCAACCCTGGCAAACTTTGTGCCCAGCTTATAGCTGGTATCCCAGCTAGCAAACAACTTGTCACGGCTAAAGTAGAGAGTAAACGTCGCATGGTTAAGCTCCTGAGGCAGAAATAGATCTTTTGTTTAAAATAACTAGGACGGAACGTTCGTAACTAAAACTTTACTACTTAACATTTAGATATTGGGACGTAAATTGCTAATAAAAGTGTCATTCTAAGTACTTTCACTTCAAAATAGTATTTTTATACTAAGTGAATGCCCTGAAAAAATTTTGATGAATTTGAAGTCACTAAAAACACGGTTGAAATTTTATTTTGTTACCAAATATGTATAGATATATATAAAATGTTATAAAAGTTGAAAAAATAAATATGAAAATTAGTAGTTAACTTGAACGAGATTCGATAAGATAAGTTGTAATCAAGTCAGGGTTGACTAATATTATTTGGGGATAGTTTTTGAGAATTTTACTAATATTGCAATATGTAAAAAAATCCAGAAAAATTCTTGAATCCCTAAAAGAAGTTAAAGACAAACACGTAAAATTTGGGGATTGACATAGGATGTGTAATAGAAGCCCCTCTTTTCAAATACATGGGAATCTGGAAACCCTGCAAGAATTAAATTGAAACTTTGCGTAGGTCATTATCGAGTTTGAGAGCGAAGGTAAAATTGATTGGGCAAACCAACTACTAATAGCTGCAGCCCATGCACGATAAGTGCGCCTATTGCCTCTTAAGAAAAATTTCACAAATTGCCAAAAATAGGTATTTATCTTCAAGGAGATTGCATGAGAATAGCAGTTGCCAAAGAAATTGAAGTCTGTGAGCGTCGAGTTGCCTTAATTCCTGACATCGTTGCCCGATTGGTAAAACAAGGTGTAGAAGTGTCGGTAGAAACTGGTGCAGGTGAGCGGGCTTTCTTTTCTGATGCTGCTTATGAAGCAGCAGGAGCGAAAGTGATCACTGATACTGCTCAATTATGGGGCGAAGCAGATATTCTGCTTAAAGTGAGTCCACCTCAAGAGCGAGAAGATGGACGCTCAGAAATTGACTTACTCAAGGAAGGATCTGTACTCATTAGCTTTCTTAACCCTTTAGGAAATCCATCCGTAGCGCAGCGACTGGCAGAACGCAAGGTAACTGCTATGAGTATGGAGATGATCCCGCGCACGACTCGGGCACAAAGCATGGATGCTTTATCGTCCCAAGCATCAATTGCAGGTTACAAAGCAGTCCTAATTGGTGCAGCAGCATTACCAAAATATTTCCCGATGTTGACAACAGCGGCTGGAACGATCGCTCCGGCGAAAGTGTTTATCATGGGGGCTGGTGTGGCTGGGTTGCAGGCGATCGCCACCGCCAGACGTTTGGGAGCGATCGTCGAAGCGTTTGATATTCGTCCCGCCGTCAAAGAAGAAGTCCAAAGTTTGGGGGCAAAATTTGTCGAAGTCAAACTAGAAGAAGAAACAACCGCCGCTGGAGGCTACGCTAAAGAAATTTCTGAAGCCAGCAAACAGCGCACTCAGGAAGTTGTCGCCGAACACGTCAAGAATGCTGATGTGGTGATTACCACCGCCCAAGTTCCTGGTAGAAAAGCACCTGTTTTAGTTACTGAAGAGATGGTAGCGCAGATGAAACCAGGTTCAGTGATTGTGGATATCGCCGCTGAACAGGGTGGTAACTGTGCTTGCACTGATCCCGGCAAAGATATTGTGTGGAATGGCATCACTATCATTGGTCCCATCAATTTACCATCATCCATGCCAGTTCATGCCAGCCAACTTTATTCCAAAAATTTGTCGTCGTTGATGCAACTGTTGATTAAAGACAATGGTTTAAATGTCAACTTTGCCGACGACATCGTTGATGCGGCTTGTGTTACCCACGGTGGCGAAATTCGTAACCAGCGGGTGAAAGATGCCTTACAAGCTTTAAGCGGTGTGGCAAGTTAATTAATTCGTAGTAACTGCGTGCTTACTACAACTCAATTTGCATAAGGAGTTTACCCTGCGATGACAGAAGCATTAATCGCTGCCTTGTTTGTGTTTGTTTTGGCATCCTTTACTGGATTTGAAGTTATCAACAAAGTTCCACCAACCCTCCACACACCCTTAATGTCAGGTTCCAACGCGATTTCTGGAATTGCTGTACTGGGTGCGATCGTGGCTTCTGGTGCTAGAGAGACGAATTTATCAGTCATTTTAGGTTTGATTGCCGTGGTATTGGCAATGGTTAACGTGGTGGGTGGCTTCCTAGTCACAGACAGAATGCTGCAAATGTTCAAGAAAAAGGAGATTAAGGCGTGAGCGACTTTTTACCAACTGGGATTCAGCTATCGTATTTAGTTGCTGCATCCTTATTCATTCTGGGTTTGAAACAGCTGGGATCACCAGCGACAGCACGACAAGGTAATGTTGTTGCAGCTGTGGGGATGCTGTTGGCTATTGTGGCAACAATGCTGGATCAGCATGTGTTGAACTATGAAATGATTTTGGTAGGGTTGGCTATTGGATCTTTAGTTGGTATAGTCGTCGCCTACAAAGTCCAAATGACGGATATGCCCCAAATGGTGGGTTTGCTCAACGGCTTGGGTGGTGCTGCTTCAGCACTCGTTGCGGTTGCTGAATTTTGGCGGTTGCTAGGAAACGGTGAAGCAATACCCCTTGACGCCAACATTTCTATGTTGCTGGATGTGTTAATTGGTGGTGTCACCTTCACAGGAAGCTTTGTAGCCTTTGCAAAACTGCAAGGTATTATGAGCGGTTCCCCAATTACATTTCCTTTGCAGCAACCATTTAACCTCTCGCTTCTGGTTGCCTTTATTGCGGGTAGTGCTTATTTAATCATCTCACCGCACAGCTTACCTGTCTTTTTGGGAATTGTTGCTGTTTCTCTAGTGTTGGGTGTGATGTTCGTCATCCCCATCGGTGGCGGCGATATGCCTGTGGTGATTTCCCTGTTGAACTCGTTTTCAGGGTTAGCGGCGGCTGCTGCTGGTTTCGTGGTGATGAACAATATGTTAATCATCGCTGGCGCATTGGTGGGAGCATCTGGGATCATCCTTACTGAGATTATGTGTAAGGCGATGAACCGTTCTCTATTCAGTGTGCTGTTCAGTGCTTTTGGTACAGTGGCTGCGTCTGGTGGTGCTGCTGGTGCTGGTGGTACAACGGATCAAACCGTTCGCAGCATCGATCCAGAAGAAGGCGCAATGATGTTGGGTTATGCTCGTTCCGTCGTCATTGTTCCTGGTTATGGTATGGCGGTTGCGCAGGCGCAGCACAACATACGTGAATTGGCAGATCAGCTCGAACGTATGGGCGTGGATGTGAAGTATGCAATTCACCCCGTTGCTGGTAGAATGCCGGGACATATGAATGTGTTGTTGGCTGAGGCGAATGTGCCTTATGAGCAGCTGCACGATATGGATGATATCAATCCTCAGTTTGAGCAGACGGATGTCGCTTTGGTAATTGGGGCGAATGATGTGGTGAATCCGGCAGCGCGGAGTGATACAAATAGCCCGATTTATGGTATGCCCATTTTGGAAGTGGATCGGGCGAAGCAGACAATTGTGATTAAGCGCGGTATGAGTGCTGGTTTTGCTGGTGTGGATAATGAGTTGTTTTACAAGAATAAAACGACGATGCTCTTTGGTAGTGCCAAGGATATGGTAGGAAAGTTGGTTTCTGAAGTGAAGCAACTGTAGGGTTAAAAACTGTAACATAATTCCTACACATTTCTTTTCATAACTAATCAATTTTGAGCAGGTATTGCGAAAAAGATGCTAAAATGCCCAAACATATTAACGGTTAACAACCGTGCCGTCAGAGGATAAACCTTCCAGCTAAGACTGGCGTTTGATAAACGTGCCACAGGCGAAGTGCAGGCTCCATAGACACAGGGTCGTTAGTAGCGCCTCAAAAAGAAGTTTTTCAACTTCTCCTCGATACATATAGCGGTCAGTTAGACCGTTTTAGCCTGTGGACTGGTTAACGCCGACGTTACCAGGATGAAGCAGGAAATAAGCATCAAACTAGTTCATGAGCAGATTTGTCTACTTATGAGTAGTTGTGAATAGGTCTTATGTAACGGAATTGTAGATTATGGATACAGCATAAATCCAAAATTCCTTTTATGAATCGTGTTTAAGCTTGCTAAGGTTTTGTCCTGAGGCAAGTTTTTTTATGGTTAAAATTAATACGAGCTTCGCTAGTGCTAAGGATATGGTTTATACTACATTGTAGTTAAAGATGACGTTGATAAAATAAATCAACGATAAAATTTGAATAAGTCAAGCAATTAGGGTTACGTGAAATGAATATTTCCCTCAAACCTGAGCATGAGCAGTTTATTCAATCCCAAATTCAAGCAGGGAGATATGCTAATGCAGAGGATGTGATGAACGAAGCATTGAAACTGATGCAAGCAAGGGAGCAACGTTTGGAAGAACTCCGGCAAAAAATAGCGGTTGGGAAGGAACAAATTGCCAGAGGAGAGGTTACGGATGGGGAAATAGTATTTGCTCAACTGCAAGATAAAATTCATAAAATTGCTGAGTCTCAAAGATGAGTAACTACTCTTTTTCTGATGAAGCAGTCAAAGATTTAAATTCTATTTGTGAATATATTGCTCAGAATAATCCTAATGCTGCCAGTAAGCTTTTTGACGCAATTCGTCAGAAGTGTAAACTAGTTTCTGGATTTCCCAATATGGGGAAGAGTTATGAGGGATTGTCCCCTAATTTACGGGGATTTAGTATTGAAGATTATATTGTTTTGTACTATCCAAGAGAGGATGGAATCGATATTGCGCGTGTCATTAGCGGATATAGAGATTTAGAATCCATGTTTTTGGAACCGGAATAAACCTGCTAAAAAGCACAAGTAAAACTGGATTCACTTTTTTAACGAACCGCAGAGGCGCACAGAGCGCAGAGGAAAGAATATATAGAGTCAGCTTGTCTTGGGGGGAGATTATAATCCTGAGGCAAGCTTTTTTGTGGGTTAAAAGTAATACTAGTAGAAAAGGGCTATTGTTGATTGTTTAAGAGGGTTGCTATGGAAAAAGAGCAGCAGAGGTTGATTCTGTCTCAGCATAGGTATGATGAACAGGTAAAAAAAAGGCTAGGGAGTCTTGGCAATGAGTCGCAAAATATACTAATTTTTTATGGACGAGCAGGTATTGGCAAAACTGATTTATCGAAGTTACTGTTTCAATCTTTGAAGTCAGATTATCCGGTGTGCGCCCGGTTGGATGGAGAGGGAGTTTTCAACTACGGTTTGGCACGTAAACCGATTGAACCAGCACTACAACAGCTACGAGCAGATTTAGATCGAAGTAGAGTTGATCTCAATTGCTTTGATCTGGCGTACCTGATGTATCGTACTGGGACAAGTCCCTTGATAGCAACAATTTCACCTGAGGCGGCTAAAGGGAAAGATTGGTTAGAGAATATCAACAATACTTTAGATTTAACTGAGGCAGTTTTGGCAACAAAGCTGCTTGAGCAGGTTCCTGATTTGTTAGGTGTATTGATAGAAGCGCTTCAGGAAGGGTTACCTGGTGGTAAAGCTATTGCTAAACTGGGCTGGTTTTTGATGCAGCAGTCGGAAGAAATATGGCAGTGGTGGAAAGAACGGGGTAATCAAAATTTGCGAGAATTAAAAGATTGTGTAAGCCCGTATGAAATTCTGGAACGACTGCCTTTATTTCTGGCGCGTGACTTGCAGCAATACCTACGCCGTTCCCAGCACAAAGCAGTGATTTTTATAGATGGCTATGAAAAATTAGTAGATAAATTCGGGCGATGCGATTGGCTTGAGGAACTACTGGAACAGCCGAATCCAAATGTGCTGTGGGTGATTTTTTCGGAGCGATCGCTTAATTTGACAAAACACGCCCACAATATTCCTATCCTCCCGTTAACTGAGGCGGAAAGTCAAGCGGTTCTGCAAGCATTTGGAATTGATGAGCCTGAAATTTGCCAAATTATCATTCAGGCATCTGGAGGAATTCCTTTGTATTTGCGGCTGGGGGTGGAGACGTGGCAAGACATCAAAAAGCAGCGTCAGCCGAAGGTTACGGACTTTGCCCGGAATTTAAACGAGGTGTTACGCCAGCAAGATGTAGCTTGGCAGCCAGATGAACGGCGGATGTGGCAAGTGCTTTCTCACTGTCGTACTTGGGATGAGGCGCTGTTTGCTAAGTTGATGAGTCAGTTTCAGTTGGATAATTGGGAAAATCGCTTTTCTCAAATCACCGCATCGCCTTATGTTGAGGAGGCGAGTTCAGGAGTTTGGCGCTTGAATCAGGTGATGCAGCAGCATTTGCAGGAGAACCAGCCAGAAGACTTGCAAAAATCAGTGAAGAATTGGTTGTTTGAGTATTATCGAGCAGAATACCAAGAACCAGAATTACAATTAACCGCGCTGGCAGAAGCACTTTATCACGGGTTGGAAAGCGAACAGCCAGAACCAGCAACGAGCTGGTTTTTAAAACAGGTGGCGGTGCAGCAAGAGGTCGGTAGACATCAGAGTGTTGTTTCTATGCTGCAATTTCTTGTCGGGAAAAATCATCAATCGCCTCTTGCTTGGACGCTGTTGGGTAAGTCGCTGGTTGTTTTGGGTGATTACGAGCAAGCGTTGGAAGCTTTGGAAACAGCGCGAAGTCAATGGGAAGCTTTGCAGCAGGGGGAAAGTCTTGATGCTGCGACTGTGGAGTTGGAACTCGCTAATGTTTATCTGAAACTTGAGCGGACTTTTGATGCGAGCAACGCCGCTCAAAAAGCGTATCGCATCCGCACTACTCAACTGGGTGCAAATGAGTCTTCAGTTGCTGAGGTTCTCAACTGCCAAGCAGAAATTGCTGCAAGTCAGGGCGATTATCGAGAAGCGGTGAATCTGAGTCAACGCGCTTTGCAAATACTCCAGTCTCATCCAGATACCCAACCCCTGCAACTGGCTCAACTGAAATACACTGCTGCTTGGTTGAATGCTTACAACAACAATTTGGATGCAGCACAAAAGCTGTGCCAAGAGGCGTTGGAAATTGTTAAACACAACGCTGGTGACAAGCATCCTCTGGCTATCTCTTGCCAAGCGTCTTTGGGAAATATTTACCAAGGGATGGGAGAGCATAAATACCAGAAAGCCTACGAACAGTATCAGCTAGCTCTTGATGCAGCAGAAATCAGCCTTAGTCCCAGCCATCCTCAAACACTGCAACTGCTCAACGCCCTCACGCGCTTGTGTCGAAGAATAGGACAATACGATGGGGCAGATGAGTTTGCAGAACGCCACAATGCCCATGTTCAAATTGGTAATTTTGAAGAAACCGCTGATGTTGCTAGGAGGTTAAACAATATTGGTCTTTCGCTTTCGGAAAAAGGAGAGTACGGCAAAGCAGAACCACTGCTGAAACAAGCGCTGCAAATCCGTCTCAAGGTACTGGGGGAAGAACATCCCGACACTGCCAGCAGTTTCAACAACTTGGCAGGATTGTACGAATTCCAAGGACGGTACGATGAAGCCGAACCGTTGTACAACCAAGCGCTGCAAATCCGTCTCAAGGTGCTCGGAGCTGAACATCCCCACACTGCCAGCAGTTTCAACAACTTGGCAGCATTGTACGATTCCCAAGGACGGTACGATGAAGCCGAACCGTTGTTCAACCAAGCGCTGCAAATCTCTCTGAAGGTGCTCGGAGCTGAACATCCCAACACAGCCACAAGTCTCAACAACTTGGCATTGTTGTACGATTCCCAAGGACGGTACGATGAGGCGGAA